>JBEIFU010000181.1:0-5478 GCA_040382295.1 Alphaproteobacteria bacterium | reverse complement strand
GGCGGCCCCCCGGGGGGCCCCCCTCCGGGGGTCTACGGGCGGGGGGGGGGGGGGGGGGTTTGGGGCTCAAGCCCCCGTTGGTGGGGGGGCGGCGGGGGGCGCCCCCCAGCCACTTCCCCCTGAAGGGGGAAGAGACAAGCGAGGGTGCACAAGCCTGTGCCTCTTCCCCCGTTCACGGGGGAAGTCCTCCCGGCGCGTGAGCGGCGGGAGGGAAGGGGGCCGGCGGCGCGCTCTATTCCGCGGCCTGGGGCCTTCTGCGTTTGTCGGGATGATCGCGAGGTATGGCAAGGGGCGAGGGCCCCCTTCGTCTGCGTGCCGCCTGCGGCGCCACGCAGCCACTTCCCCCTTAAGGGGGAAGAGAAAAGCGAGAGTGCACAAGCCTGCGGCTATTCCCCCGCTTTGCGAGGGAAGGGCTATACCTCAGATGATTTCGCTTCCCCCGCGGCGCGGGAGAAGGTGTCGCGCTGCGTCAGCAGCGAGACGGATGAGAGGGCCCTTTCGCAGGATTTGCCTTATGGCATCCCCTTGCGGCGCTTGGGGCCGAATGGTTGCTCGTCGCTGGCCTCAACGACCGTCAGCACATAACCGGTCTTGTCGCTGCCAAAGGTGTCCTGCGGTTCAACCTTGATCCAGACCGCCTTGCCGTCGACCATAAGTTTGTACGTCGCCTCACCAGGATCGCCTCCCAGGTATGCACCGGAACGATAGTACAGTTCATCCGGCCTGGGGTTGCTGGCCTTGTCCCTGAAGTGCGTCATCACCGGTGCGGAGCCGGCACTGTCATTGTTTTCAAATGCGTACGTGATCACGGTGGTCTTGCCCTTGACAGGGGTTCTTTCCGTCTTTCCGTCCTCCGTTTTGACCTTGAATGTCACAAAATCCGGGCCTTGCTTGTACGCGGTGATGAAACTTTGCGGGTAGCGTGTCAGAAGGGCATGGTCCTTCGCGCCCGCGATGTCCTCACCCGCTAAGGCAAGGGTGGGCAGGAGGGCGAGCAGGGCAATGGCAATGGATCGGATCATCAGACGGACCTCTTTCTGGATGAGCTTTGTTTAACAGGCTTCTTGGTTCTTTTGAATGGCGAGGCAGCGTGGCTTCAAGCCGACCAGTCAACCGAAAAAAGCTGCAACGGCTCCTTGAAGCCCTTCAGCACGCGCCGGCCGAGCGAGGTGGTGTTGAAGCTGTCGCCGATGGCTTGCCTGAGGTCCGGCGAGATGACCGCACCTATTCTGCTGCGTTCCTGTCGTCGACCTGCCAGGCGATGGGAGTACCGTCGGCGTTCAGGAACTCGGCACGCGTCGCGTCCTGAGGGGCGGGATCGCCCGTGCGCTTGGTGAAGTGGGTCATGCACTGTTCGAGCAGATGGCCCAGATGCCAGAATTCGAGCTGGCCTTTGTCGGAGAAGAAGCCATTGTGGCGCGACGCGGATGGCGGATGGATCGAGACAAGCAAGCCGAAATCAGCGTTGAATGCATGGCGACAGCCGGCCAGGTCGCGCACGTCCTGCACGCCGGGACCCGTATCAAGATGCTTGCACTGCACGATGGCGCTGCCGTCCTTGCCGCTGGCGAACATGTCGACCCCGTAATCATCGGACCGCTGGTTCAGCTTCACGTCCCAGCCCCAGGCCGCAAACAGCTTCGCCACTTCCTGACTGAAGACAGCAGCGGGCGTCGAGCCCTTTTCCTTTGCGATCCGCGGGATCTCGTCGCGCCAGAAGGCGGTCGTCGTCCGCATCTTCAGGTCATTGTACCATTCGGTCTTTGCAGCGGCGAAGGCCCCTTTCTGCTTCACGATCTTCTGGGCAGCCGCGTACCGCGAGACGGCTTTGGCATTCACCCGCGTCTGCAGGTGGGCCGCGATGGCGCCGATGATAAGCGACGCGCCAAGATAGGTTATCCAGATATTGGCGGGCAGGAGATCCGGTCGTCCGAGGGTCTCCGGGGCCAGGAAAGAGAAGTCACCGACGGTCACGGCGTAGAGGGCAACCACGGCCGTGATCGGGACCACGAAGGACGACGTGACCCGCCAGGCATATTCCACCATCTCGCCCCGCGCAGCGCTCAGCGCGCGGTCGGCCGTATCGGTCGCCATGTCGGCTTCAGTAAGGTCGAAATCCTCGGCTGTGGGTTTCGCGCGTGTCCAGGGATTGGGGCCCATGGCGTCCGAGCCCGACAGCTTGAGCAGCCCGCGCGGCACCAGGGCCTCGGCCGGCGAAGGCATGTCCTCGGCCGCAGCCGCGTCCGGCGCCCCCTGGTCGGTCGCTGTGCCGTCTGCCGTCGCCGCTTCAGCCGTCGCCGGCTCAGCCTGTGCTTTGCTGGTCTTGTCCACCCCAACGCCCCCCAAAAGCGCAGTCGGGACTATAACCAAAAGCGATGGCCCTTTTCCACCGCTTCGTACAGGATCGGTTTATGCTCTTGGCACGCTAGCGTCTTGGGTTAATTCCGCGCCCCGCATCACCCCTCAGGCGCGAAGGTTTCACGCCTTGCGGGTAGGCGCCCCTCGCCATCGCGCGAGGGGCGTAGGCAACCGACCTCACGCCTTGCGAAACACCGCATAGGCCGCAAGCATGACCGAAACCGTCAACGCCTCGACCGTCACGGGCTGCATGTATTCCGGCAGGAACCCTGTTTGACCCGCGGTCGCAAGACGAGCGGCGAGGGCAAGGCCCACGAGGCCCAACGATGGCAGCAGGAGATGTCGCTCGGCCTTCAGGGCTGCAAGCAGCATGAAGAGCCCCGAAACGGCGAAGAAGGCGCCGATATCGGCGCGGAAGGTCGAGCGCCCCAGGTCACCAGCGAACGAAAGGCCCAGATCGGCAGCAAACAGATCGGGCTGGGTCCAGCTTTGGCCCGCGAGAAGCATCCACCCAACGCCGAGCAGTGCCAGAACAATGCGAATGACTGACTTCATCATGACAAGGATCCCCCGTTGCAGGACCCGAGTATAGGGCGCGCCGCGGGGCGCGCATACCCTCGATCCGCGACGATTTGGCCAGTTTGCCGGCACCGGATGTTCGTTTATTGTTCAAGATGGCGCAGCGATGGGATCAGCCATCTGGCGCGTAGGGTTACCAGAGAGGAGGCGGTACAAAAACGTCAGACGAAAGTGTCTCTCGTGTCTCACCGACATGGCCTCAACCGGCTTTCTTTCCGCCTCCCTGATTGACCGCGCAAGCGGGAGAGGGCACACAGCGCCGATCATGGATCCGGTCATCGAGAGTGCAGTCCCCCTGTTCGGGCGCGCAAAGCCCGGGCGCTCCGCGCCTTTCCTGCCAATGTCGCGGGCCGAGATGGACCGCCTCGGCTGGGACGCCTGCGATATCATCGTGGTGACCGGCGATGCCTATATCGACCATCCCAGCTTCGGCATGGCAATCATCGGACGTCTTCTGGAAGCCCAGGGCTTTCGCGTCGGTATCATCGCACAGCCCGACTGGCAAAGCGCCGAGGCCTTCCGTGTCCTCGGTCGCCCAAGGCTCTTCTTCGGCGTGACCGGCGGCAACATGGATTCCATGGTCAACCGCTACACGTCGGACCGGCGCCTCCGGCACAACGACAATTACTCGCCAGACGGCGAGGGCGGGAAGCGGCCCGACCGGTGCACCATCGTCTATGCCCAGCGCTGCCGCGAGGCCTATCGCGACGTCCAGATCATGCTGGGTGGCATCGAGGCCTCGCTCAGGCGCATCGCCCATTACGACTACTGGTCGGACAAGGTGCGCCGCTCGATCCTGGTCGACGCCAAGGCCGACATCCTGCTCTACGGCAATGCCGAGCGGGCTGTGGTAGAGGTCGCGCACCGTGCAGCAGCCGGCACCAGGCTCTCCGAGATCGACGACATCCGCGGCGTAGCCGTGATGAAGCCCTCCGTGCCCGAGGGGTACCTCGAACTGCATGCCGACGACGTGGACAATGCCGACGAAGGCGCGCGTCTGGTCAAGCAGCGCGCCGTGGTACGGCTCCCGGCGTGCGAGCAGGTCATGGAGGACAAGCTCGCCTATGCACGAGCCTCGCGCGTCCTGCACCGCGAGAGCAATCCCGGCAACGCGCGTGGCCTCGTGCAGCGCCATGCGGACAGAGAGCTCTGGCTAACACCGCCGCCCATTCCGCTGACAACGCCCGAGATGGACGCAGTCTACGAGCTGCCCTATGCACGCAGCCCGCATCCGTCCTATGGCGAAGCGAAGATCCCGGCCTGGGAGATGATCCGCAGCTCGGTCACCATCATGCGCGGATGTTTCGGGGGCTGCTCGTTCTGCTCGATCACCGAGCACGAGGGGCGCATCATCCAGAGCCGCTCGGAAGAGTCCGTCCTGCGCGAGATCGGAACCATCCGCGACAAGACCAAGGGCTTTGCGGGCGTGATCTCCGACATCGGCGGACCCACGGCCAACATGTACCGCATGGCCTGCAAGGACCCGAAGATCGAAGCTGCTTGCCGCAGGCCCTCGTGCGTCTACCCCGGCATCTGCCCGAATCTGAATACCAGTCACGAGGCTCTGATCGGGCTGTATCGGAAGGCGCGCGCGCTGCCGGGCATAAAGAAGGTCATGGTCGCGTCAGGCGTGCGCTATGACCTGGCGGTCGAGAGCCCGGAATATGTCGAGGAGCTGGTCACCCATCACGTAGGCGGGTACCTGAAGATTGCGCCCGAGCACACCGAGGAAGGGCCTCTCTCGAAGATGATGAAGCCCGGGATCGGAACCTATGACCGGTTCAAGGAAATGTTCGACGCAGCCGCGAAGAAGGCGGGCAAGAAGTACTACCTCATCCCCTATTTCATCGCGGCGCATCCGGGCACGACAGACAGGGACATGATGGAGCTGGCCCTCTGGCTGAAGAAAAATGGCTTCAAGGCCGACCAGGTCCAGACCTTCCTCGCCTCGCCAATGGCCAGCGCCACGGCGATGTACCACACGGGATACAACCCCCTGCGCGGCGTCTCGCGCGCGTCGGCAGAACATGTCTCCAGCCCGACGGGCCTCAGGCAACGGCGCCTGCACAAGGCCTTCCTGCGCTGGCATGATCCGGACAACTGGCCGGTGCTGCGAGAGGCGCTGAAGGCCATGGGACGATCCGACCTGATCGGTCCGGGCAAGCACCAGCTGGTGCCGGCGCATCAGCCGCCAGGGACCGGCGTGAAGAAGACCGGTCCCTCTCAGCGCTTCATGACGAAAGGCGTGTTTCCGAAGCCTGCCCGGTCAAAGCGATAAAGCAAAAAGGGGCGCCGCGAGGGCGCCCCTGATCGTAGTCTTGAGACGATTACAGCCCCGTCTTGATCGAGACCGAGTTGGCAATCGCCGCGCCCGTGATCGACACGTCACCCGCGACGGAACTCACGGTGGCGTTCACGCCCGCGATGTTCGGACCATGGTTGCGCTGCGTGGTGCCGACGCGGATGAGGGCCGCGTCTGTCTCGACGGCCAGCGAGTTAGAGATGCCAGCCGCCGTCAGCGTTGCGCCACCGTCGATGTTG
>JBEIFU010000180.1:0-5526 GCA_040382295.1 Alphaproteobacteria bacterium | reverse complement strand
GCGGAGTATGAGCTCAAGGAATAGGCGCGTCCCGTCTGCGACAATTTGTTCAATTTTTGTTTTCGGCGATTTCGGCGATATTCGGCGCTGTCAATCCATAGCGTCGGAATCTGCCCGGGGAGCTCTTCTGCTCCCTACCAGACCGCGCGCGTGTGTGGCGTCCCTAAAATTCACCTGTCGGTTGAACTGGCTGGACTGAAACCTGGCCACATGCCTAACGTGGCCGGTGGCGCTGCAGACAGGCACGCCGATGCATTTCAGGGGGCGGCACGTGGCGATACTGCACAGGCGCAAGGTGCTTGCGGGCGCGGTCGCCTGCATGGCGGTGGGCGCCGGCGGGCTTTCGTTTCCCGGGGCGGGTTTGGCCGCCGACGCGCCAGCCGACACATCGGACCTGACCGAGGACTTCCTCGAGAAGCTGTTCGCGAACAACTCGGAGGATATCAAGCCTGAAGGTGCGGCTGCGCGCCTGTCGGCGACGCAATACAGGGACATCCTGGCCGACCTTGAGCGCGGCGTGGCGATACCGAAATTTGCCGAGACGGCAGACAGCCCTGACCTGTTTCATACGGCAACGCCGTTCGCGGACACGGTCTTCGAGCTCAGGTATGGCCATCTTCTTGCGCTGGCTGAAGCCAATGGTTTCGTGCTGGCCCTGTCGGTCAATCCGCGGGTTCTGTTCGGACTTCGGGGCTGTCGCCTTGCCCGCGCGACGAATGAAGCCTTCGGGACGTCCGTGAGCCTGGTTGAGTCCGTGCCGGATCACTACACAGCGAACTGTGTCATCGGCGTGCTCGACAGCACGTCGGGGACGATCTCGGCCTACAATGCGTCGACGGTTCCGGACGCGGCTTACATGTATGCGCAAGCTACCCTGCTCGAGGGTGCGAACATGATGCCGACCGGTCTCTATCGTTACGAGGTTGGGACCCATGGTGCCAGCCGTCCGTCGGTCGAAACCCGCCAGCCTGGGGCGTGGCGACAGGCGCGGTCATGGCCCGTGCGGCGCATCAAGCAGGTGCCGCAGGACCGTATCCTGTCCTACACGCACGCAGCCGACTGGGATACGGGGAACGCCTGTGGCAGCTTGAGGCCCAGTACCGGCAACAATATTCATGCCGCCATCATTGATGCGGGTGGCCTTGCGACGAAATTCTCGTCGGCTGGCTGCCAGACGATACCTGGCCGCTACGCGCCCCGGCCGCGCAAGCCTGTCGGCGCCTACTCGCGTCTACGCGAGGCTGCTGGGCTGGTCACCGATCTTGACCTGCGGGAGGTGAACGGCGTCCTGCAGACAAGGACCGTCGATGACGGCAAACCCTTTCGCTATATGCTGCTGACGGGTCGCGAGGCGCGGCTTGCTGCGTCCATGACCGATCCTTCTACCGGGCTGCAGCGCCTGCGCTATGGCTCGCAGGGTGAGGCGCTGATGCGGCTGCGCGAGGTGCTGGCTGCCCGCGGCCATGGCTGTGCCAGCCAAGACGGCAGCTCGATGGGCATGCGCACGGTCGCAGCGCTCGTCAAGGTGCAGCGCGAGCTCGGCGTTCCGCCTGATGGCATCGTGACACCGGAACTCGCGGACCGCCTGGGCTTCAGCCTGGCGCCCCGGCCGGACGCGCCCGTGGCGTCGCCGACGGTTGAACCTATGCCACCCGCGCCCCCGGCCGAGCCTGCGCCCGCGCCGTAGCCTGCTATTCTTCAACGACCACGAGGGTCTCTACCCGCGGCTCGACGCCACCGGAGGAGGGTAGACGAACCTGGATCGTGACGGCATCGGGGCCCTTCGGCGCCGTGTAGCTGACGCCGAACACCCCGCGCAGCGAGGTCTGCGATACGATAGCCGGCACCTCAGCGCCTGCAGAGGTTCTGACGCCAACGGATAGCGTTCCCGCTGCCGATCGTGCGAGCGGTTCTCCCGCGGGATCGGTGACCTTGAACAGGACCGTCTGGGTAGCCGCACTGCGGACTGTTTCGGGGACGTTCAGGAACTCGGCCTTTGCAAGGCCCGTCTCATCGAGCGTGCGTCCGCTTGCTGCTGTCATCAGGAAGGGTGCGATGTCGTCGGGGATCTCGTCGTCCTCGAGGCTGCGCGCCCCGGCGACGAGCGAGCCATAGCGGTTGAGGGCCCACATGACCGTCTTCTGCACCCGATCGTCCTCCATGAGGCCGAGATGGGTGTTGGGTACGCGCCACATCTTGCGGTCCACGGGCGACAGATCGGGGATGTTGGAGCAGGGCTTGCGGTCGGCGACGGGCGGGGCATCGGGCTGGCAGGCGCTTGCGCTGAGCTCGGGAACCGTGTCGTCGCCATCGGTGCGCTCGCTCCAGGTCTGGCTTGCCTTTGTGCCGGCCTCGCCACGCCGGACCGTCACGACGGTCGAGGTATTCTGATTATGTCCCCAGATGGACAGGAAGCGTACGGTCTCCGGCAGCGGTGTTTCGATGATCTGCTGCACGCGGCGGCTCGCCTGGAGACGCTCTTTCACGAATGGCTCGCGTTCGGTCCTGCGGAAGTTCCAGAGCTTTGCCGGGATCCAGCCGAAGCGCTTCCACGTCTCAAGGCTGAAGAGGTCGACGGCGCGCAAGGCGCCCTCTTCCCGCTCGCGACAACAGTTGCGGTAGCGCGGCAGCAATTCGTACACGGAGGGTACTGTGAAGAAGACGCCGAGGATCACGTCTTTTTCAAGCCGAATGACCTTCCACTTGAAGCCGACGTCGTCCGTCAGGGTTTTCAGTGCCTGGCCTGCACCGTTGAAAGGCGCCGCGATGGGCATGAACAGGGTCACGTTGTACTGATGTGGGCACGGGTTTTCCGCCGTTGGGGCGGTTCCCGCCGGTGCCCGATAGGAGATGAAGATGCGCCCGACAATGCCGCCCATGCTGTGGGTCACAAGCGTCATGCCTGCGTCGGCGCGGGCGGCGTCGGCCAAGGCCTGCCGCCGATCGATAAAGCGAACGAGGTCGCAGGCGCTCGCGAAATTGCTCTGCCGCCAGTCATAGGGAAACACCGTCAACCGGTCGCCCAGTTTCGTGCGGAGGAACGAGGTCATGGGCCCATAGGCCTTGACCGTGAAGAAGCCGAAGGCGATGTCGAAATTCTCCAGGATCCCGCTCGCCCGGATCGTGTCCTTCGATGGATCCGCCGGGAAGGCCAATTGCTCGAAGCGGCTCAAGACGCCGCCATAGCCGCCCCAGACCTGCTGCCCGTCCTTGTTGACGAGGGTTGAACCCATCAGACCAGGGACAAACACGACGGGCCTGTATTCCCGCGCCTGCGCGACAGTTTGGACACATACCAACAGACACGCGGCGAAGACCGCCGATACGACAAGACGCATCCCCATGGACCAGTTCCCCAAGCCCTTGCTTTTCCCCGTCTCAACTATGCACGAAGCACACAAGCTTGACAA
Organism: Alphaproteobacteria bacterium; assembly: GCA_040382295.1. Classification (GTDB taxonomy): domain Bacteria; phylum Pseudomonadota; class Alphaproteobacteria; order Micropepsales; family Micropepsaceae; genus SZUA-430. Next base: position 2,116 of record JBEIFU010000180.1, on the reverse strand, counting down.
ATCCGGCGGGTGGCCGGGCTGTCTTGATTTCGCGCGCGAGGCGAAAAACGGTGATGTCGTTCGCGCAAACCCGCGCGTTGCCGTAGCCGTCGAAACAGGTTAGGCCTTGACGATAACGTCAGTGGCCGTGGTGTTCTTTGCGAGTTGCGGGGACAGGGGGAAGCGGTCTTGGTCGGGGGGCCGCACTGTGAAAGCAAGACCATCGGGAAGGCTGCGTGCTGCTGCGGCTCTGGCCATTGCACTCGGCACAGCGGGCTGCACGACCGCCGCCTATGAGCCCAGTGTCGGTGAACTGTCAGCTGCGACCCGCGCCATCGGGCCCTTGGTCAGCGTCGAGAGCAGTGCCCTGCGCAAGGAATATCGTCAGAGCCTTCTGAACCTCGGGCAGGCGGGAGCGCCGCTGGATCTTGGCAAGTTCGTTTGCGAGCCGCTGGGCTTCACCAGCGCTCCGCTGGGTTCAAGCACTGAATTGTCCGAGTTCGGCAAGGCGACCCGAGAGGTTGCGCGCCCGCCGCGTTCGCGTGGCTGGGCCGACCTCGTCGGTGGCCTGTTCGAAAGCTACGAAATGCCGCCGCCCCGGCCCATCGAGCAGCTGCAGGATAGCCGCGTGGATGCCTACAGCGACTGCATGGACGACGTCACGGGCTACTCGAAGGCCGATAGCTACCTCGTGGAAGCCGTCGGAAACACGCCTGCGGCGGCAGGCTCCCGTTCGATGAGCGCAGTTTCGGGGATCCTCGAGATCGTCGAACCCGCCGTGCTCGGCGCGCTGGAAACGATCGACGAGCAGCGTCGGGCCAACGCGCTGCGCGCTTTTTTTGGCGATGAGAGGAAGGTCGCGGCCCTCAAGGCTCATGTGAACGTGCTGCGCGAGTTCTTCGTCATCATGGACAAGTACAGGCGCTATCGGGCGATGCAGGCTGTTGCGGTCGCTGGGTCCCAACCTGCGTCCAGTGGATCCCTGGTGACGCTCGCTGCAACCTACGATACGGTTTTCGCTGTCCAGATGCGCCTTGCGTTCGAAGACATGGACCGCAGCATCGACGCCATGGCTGCGGTGGCCAGGGGCGACGATGATGTGGCGCTCATCTTCTCGGCGACGGATGCCGCCATCCGGACGATCCGGGCCGTCGAGGGGATCCGGGAGCTGACAGAAGACGGCCCGAAGAAGGAGCGTTTGCAGCGGCTGCTGGACCAGCTCCAGACCCGCGAGACGCCGGATCCGAGGCGCCGCCGGTAAGTCTGACTGTCACGGGTGACAGGGCTCAGGAAAGCGCCTAAAATCTGTCCACTTCTTTTGTGGAGGATCGCCATGTCGACCCAGGTAAGCCGCGCCTTCGGTGCCTTGCTCTTCATGCTTGCTACGGTTTTTGCGGCTTCGGCGGCGGGCAAACGTCCGGGCGTGGCGCAAGTGGCCGGGCCCGTCGCGCTGGGTGAGCGCGTGCTCGCGGAGGCGGCGATCAAGTCAGCCGATACGACGGTGCTTGTGTCCCCGTTGAACGCCGGTCGTGCGATGGTCACGCTTGCACAGGGGGCGAGCGGTGCGACGCAAGTCGAGTTCCAGCGTGCCTTCCGCGTGAAGGGGCGGGCGTCGCTGCGGCGTCTTGCGCGCAGCATGCAGGCGCTGAAGACCGATCTGGCCGCTGACAAGGACGTAACGACGTCCCTCGCCGGCTCGCTCTGGCTCGACCAAGCTGTGCGACCTGCGCCCCTGCTGCGTAACGGCGCTCCTGGCTTGCGGGGGATTGAGTTTTTTCGCGAGAACTTCGCCGATGCGGGGGCTACAGGGCGCATCAATTCGTGGGTGGATCGCAACACGCGTGGCATGATCCCCGAGATTGTCGATGATCTGCCCGCCAACACCGCGCTGGTCATCGCCGACGCGCTCTATTTCAAGGGGAAGTGGCTGGCGACGTTCGATCCGGCGAAGACCCGTCCGGCCAGCTTTCGGGTTCCCAAAGGCGATCCGGTCATGGTGCCCATGATGGAGCAGCAGGGGCGCATGGCCTATGACGACACCAATGGCGTACAGGCGGTGGCGCTTGCCTTCATGGGTGACCGTTTCGAGGCGCGCTTCGTCCTGCCGCCTGCTGATGCAGTGGCGCCCGCAGATGCG
>JBEIFU010000179.1:0-5534 GCA_040382295.1 Alphaproteobacteria bacterium | reverse complement strand
CGGCCGGCGCGATCAAGGATCTGCTGGTTGCCGCCCGTCCAGGCCGGATGCGTCGTCGGATCGATATCCAGCGTCATGACATCGCCTTCGGCACCCCATGTCGAACGGGTAAGATACTTCGACCCGTCGTTCAGAAGGACGGTTATGAAGTGATAATCGGGATGGCCTTCTTTCTTCATGGCTTGCCTTGAGCTTTTTCAGTGGTGCCCGATAGGGGGCTCCACGACTTCCGGAGCGCGGGCATATAGCCAAATCCCCTCTGCGGCGCAAGACCGCGGACTTCGTGGCCCACCTTCCGGCTCTGGCCAAGGGGTGTCATATAGGGCCCAGAACCAGCCAGGACCCCCAAATTGAGCGACAATCGAGGCGCCGAGTTCGAGGCCAGCATCCAGCGCGAGGCGCAAGGTCGCAGCCGCAGCAGGAACCTGAAGGTCTTGCGCCGCCTGGCCCCTTTCATGGCCCCGTACAAGGGGATGCTGGCTCTGGCAACCATGTTCTTGCTGCTTGCGGCGTCCGCATCACTGGCCATTCCGGCGGCTGTCCGGGAGATGATTGACCATGGCTTCAGTCAGGAAAATGCCGGCCTGATCGATCGCTATTTCCTCCTCGTTCTCGGTGTCGCCGTCGTCCTCGGACTGGCAACGGCAGCCCGTTTCTATTGCGTGACGTGGCTGGGCGAGCGGATCGTCGCTGACTTGAGGCGGGCCATCTACACCAACATCCTGTCTCAGAGCCCCGCCTTCTTCGAAGTCACCCGCACCGGCGAGGTTCTTTCCCGCATCACGACGGACACAACCCTCATCCAGACGGCGGTGGGCTCCAGCGCCTCGATCGCACTGCGGAACATGCTGATGATGGTCGGCGGTCTCGCAATGTTGCTGGTAACAAGCGCAACACTGACTGGCCTCGTCTTGGGGACTGTCGTGTTCGTGGTCTTGCCGCTGATCTTCTTCGGTCGAACAGTCCGAAACCTCTCGCGCCAAAGCCAGGATCGCGTCGCAGACACAAGCGCATTCGCCGCCGAGTCGATCAACGCGATCCAGACTGTTCAATCCTTCACGCACGAAGCCGTCGATCGCGCCCGCTTCGCGACCGCGGTTGAAGCGACCTTTCAGGCCGCACTCAAGCGGGTGCGCGCGCGGTCCACGATGACCGGGCTTGTGATCGTCCTCGTCTTTGCCAGCATCGTCGGCGTGCTCTGGATCGGAGCCCAGGCCGTGATTGCGGGCGAAATGACCGGCGGCCAGCTCGGCGCCTTCATCCTCTATGCTGTGATCGTGGCATCGGGGCTCGGTGCCCTCTCTGAAGTCTGGGGTGAAGTGCAACAAGCTGCCGGTGCTCTGGAACGCATCGTTGAAATCCTCGACACGACGCCGCAGGTCAGTGCGCCCCTCAATCCTCTCCCCATGCCCAGCGCGCGCGGCGAGGTCTTCTTCGACAACATCACCTTCGCCTATCCCATGCGACCCGAGACACCGGCGTTGAAGGACTTCAGCCTGCATGTCCGCCCCGGGGAAACCGTTGCACTTGTTGGCCCCTCGGGAGCCGGCAAGACCACCGTTTTTCAGCTGCTGCAGAGGTTCTACGACGTTCAGTCCGGACGCGTTCTGGTTGACGACTGCGACATTCGTGACGTGGACCCGCGCGAATTGCGCGCACGCCTCGCCCTTGTTCCACAGGAGACGGTGATCTTCGGTGATACGGCCGAGGAGAACATCCGTTACGGCCGCCCATCAGCCGCACGCGATGAGATCAGGGCCGCCGCGAGGGCCGCACAGGCCGAAAGCTTCATCACAGGCCTGCCCCAGGGCTACGAGACGTGGCTCGGCGAGCGGGGCATGACCCTCTCCGGCGGACAACGTCAGCGCCTCGCAATCGCCCGCGCCATCCTGCGTGATGCACCTATCCTTCTCCTGGACGAGGCGACCAGCGCCCTGGATGCCGAGAGCGAGCGGCTGGTTCAGGTAGCACTCGAAGATCTCATGCAAAAGAAGACCACGATCGTGATTGCCCATCGGCTCGCCACGGTGAAGCGGGCGGACCGGATCATCGTCATGGAGCAGGGCAGGATCGTTGCCGAGGGAACCCACGCCGAGCTGGTCGAAGGCGGTGGCTTGTACGCCAGGCTCGCGCGATTGCAGTTCGCAGGCCTCGCCGCAGAGTAAATCTATGCCTGCGGTGCCAGCACGTCGACGCGATCCGACACGCCGCTGGTTGCGCCACCAAACGGCATGATGTCGATGCGCTCGTAAGCAACGCCACGCGATACAAGGTAGTCGCGCACCCTGCGAGCCCTCTCAAGCGATAGCCGCCGCGCTTGCGACGACAGGTCGCCCGCCTTGCCACTATAGGCCGCAATCCGGATTCGCGCGGTGATCGGCAGCAGTGTTTCGGCAACGCTGTCGAGCGAGCGCATTGTATCGGCTGGAAGTCGGCTGTCGCCGCCGGCGAAGCGGACACGACCGACCAGCTGGAAGCCCGCGGCAGGATCCCGTTGCTTCGCATCGGCGAAGGGGTCGCTGGCAGCACCTCTCAACTCCACGGGAAAGTTCTCGAGGATGCTTACCGGCAGGTCAGCCTTCGGCGGCCGTGCCGCGACCACGACTGGCGGCGCAGGAGCCGCGGGCAGCTCTGCCGGCAGGGCAGCAGGCTCCACGGCTTGTCGCTGGGGCTCCGGCAAGACAGGTTTGGGTCGCGGCAGGGGCACGATCCGGGCAGAGCCTTGCCCCGGCTTGGCTTTGGAAGTGGGCGGGATTTCCGGGATCGGTGCTGGCTCAGGCAAGGTAAGCGCATCCATGTTCACCGAGACATCGGGCTCCTTGTCGCCTGACAGGGGCGCATCATTCCCCAGCGCCACGCCAGTGGCCGCCGTCACGGTCAGAGACAGGACAAGGAAGCAACGCATGGCGAGACAATAGCGCATGGCCAGCGCAAACTCACCCAGCCGCCATCTTCAGCGCTTTCAACATCGGACCGTGGAGATTTGCGTTGCTCGCAATGACATGCCCATTGGTCAGCATGTCCTGCCCGCTTGAAAGGTCACTGACAATGCCGCCAGCCTCGCGCACCAGCACGATGCCGGCTGCGATATCCCATGACGACAGCGAGCGTTCCCAGAAGGCATCAAAGCGCCCGGCCGCCACCCAGGCCAGATCCAGCGCCGCAGCACCAAAGCGCCGAATGCCGGACACCTGTCGCATCACGGCGTTCACCTCGCCGAGGAATACATCCTGCCCCGGGCGACCCAGATGCGGAATGCCCGTTGCCACCAGCGCATCGGCAAGCTCTCGTCGCCCCGACACGCGCAGCCGTCGCTCATTGTGCCAGGCACCCTGGCCCTTCTCGGCGGTGAACATGTCATCCGTCACGGGATTATAGACGACGCCGGCGACCATATGGCCCTCGCGCTCCAGCCCGACCGAGATCGCAAAATGCGGCACGCCGTGCATGAAGTTGGTCGTTCCGTCCAGTGGATCGATGAACCAGCGATGGGACTTGTCCGGCCCCTCGATCACGCCGCCTTCCTCCTGCACGAAACCATAATGGGGACGCGTGCGCGAAAGCTCTTCCCGAAGCACCTTCTCCGCCTTGAGGTCGGCCTTGGTTGCAAAATCGGCAAGCCCTTTGCGCATGACCTGCAGGTTCTCGAGCTCCCCGAAGTCACGCAGTATGGCGCGGCCTGCCTTGCGTGCGGCACCGGTCATGATGTTCATCAGGGGCGTGTTGATGGCCATGATTGATCTGTCTACTCCGCACGCTTGATGTATTCGACGTCGTCCGTCGAAACGATGATCTTTGACCCGACATCGATGAAGGGTGGCACCATGACACGCAAACCGTTCTCGAGCACCGCCGGCTTGTACGAGGGGGCCGCCGTCTGCCCCTTCACGACTGGATCCGTCTCCGAGACCGAAAGCGTCACCTGCACCGGCAGCTTGACCGCAATGGGGCGGCCCTCATAGCTCTCGACCTTGACCTCCATGCCCTCCGACAGGAAGGCCGCGCGCTCGCCCATGAATTCCTTGGCGATTTCGATTTGCTCGAAGGTTTCCTTGTCCATGAAGGTCAGCACGTCGCCAGCCTCGAACAGGAATGTATAGGGCTTGAACTCAAGCTCGATTGCCTCGACGCTCTCTGCCGACCGGAACCGCTCGTTCAGCTTGCGCCCATCGAACAGGTTCTTCAGTTCGACCTGGTTGTAGGCACCGCCCTTGCCAGGCTTCACGGCCTGCGTCTTGACGGCAACCCACAGAGAACCATCGTGCTCGATGACGGCGCCGGGCTTGATTTCATTGCCTGCGATCTTCATGGGCTCTCAGCTTCAACAAAAAGGGGCGGTCGCCCGCCCATCGAAAGAAGCGCGGACCCTATCAGGGCTCTCGGGGTGGTTCAATTAAGTCAGCCGGCGATCTTAGCCCGGGCTGCGAAGATATCGTTAAGGAGGCGCACAGCCGCTTCAGGCCCGTCAGGATGGCCCCAGACGCCGCTCGACACAGCGAGGAAATCAGCGCCGGCCTCGACCAGGATCGGCGCGTTCTCCACGGTGATGCCGCCAATAGCGACACAAGGTGCCGTCATCATCTCCTGCCACCACGCAAGAAGTTCAGGTTCCGCGCGCGTCTTTGCATCCTTCGTCGCCGTTGGAAAGAAGGCGCCGAACGCAACGTAATCGGCTCCGGCTTCAGCCGCCTCCATGGCCAGGTGGCGGGAATTGTGGCACGTCACCCCCACGATCGCCTTGGGGCCCAGCAGCGCTCGGGCATCGGCATAGGGCGTGTCCTCCTGCCCAATATGAACGCCGTCAGCGCCGAGCGTTCGTGCCAGGTCAGGCCGGTCATTCACGATGAAGGCCGCACCCGCCTGCTGCACGATAGGCATCAGCTCCTCACCCGCCTGCAGGATCTCGCTGTCAGAAACGTCCTTCAGTCGCAGCTGCACGCAAGCGACATCGCCTGCGCCGAGCGCCCGGCGAAGTGTCTCGCTAAAGCGCTCGTCGATCCGTGGCGGTGTGATGAGATAGAGCCGGCAGCGAATTAGGCAGCGTCCTTCTCGAGAGCGGCCGTCCACTTGCCAAGCGACGCAAGCCCGTTCATCCGTGCACGATGCGCAAAAGCCTTCTGCGCCGCCGGAACATTCTCGCGCTTGCCCGACCATGCCTTCTGCGGCGCAGCCTGCAGCGCGCGGCCATACGAGAACGTGAGCTTCCAGGGCAGGGGGCCCAGTTTGTTCATTGCATCGAGATGGGCCGTCGCCTCCTCGTCGGACTGCCCGCCCGAGAGGAATGCGATCCCCGGCACCGCTGGTGGCACGCAGTTCTTGAGCATCTTCACGGTCTTCTCGGCGACCTCCTGGATGGAAGCTTTCTTCGCCGACTTCTTGCCCGCGATCGCCATGTTGGGCTTCAGCACCATGCCCTCAAGCGCAACCTCGGCCTTGTAGAGTTCGCTGAACGTCTCCTTCAGCACCCATTCCGTGACATCGTAGCAGGTGTCGATGTCATGCTCGCCATCCATCAGCACTTCCGGCTCGACGAT
>JBEIFU010000178.1:0-5599 GCA_040382295.1 Alphaproteobacteria bacterium | reverse complement strand
CAGCCCCTGATCCGTATGCCATCACGACCACGGGTTCCGCCCCGCCCTTGCCACGGACCAAAGGTGCATCGAACAGTGCACGGCCGTCGGAAGAGGTCTTGACGCGCTTGAGCTCCTCGTTGTTGCGCGCGACGAGCGCAAGCTCGATGCCGGAAAGTGGCTCTGCTGTGCGCAGCGAGCGGGCGAACACGGTAAGGCCATCGCGACCCCGAAAGGTCGTCAGGGCGATATCCGTGTTGATCACGAACTGCGCAGCCCTCGGCTTCCAGTAGTCATTCTCATCGGTCGTGTTTGTTTCGGCCGAGTCGGTCGCGATCACCAGGTAAGCGCCTGGCAGAACCTGCCGCAGCGCCTTGCGCAGGGGGAACAATGTCACAGCTTCGTCATTGCGGCGGTTGCCCGGCACGGACAATTGACCCTGCCAGATGACTTCACCCTGCGCGTTTTCCAGAGTGTCACGGTCGTACTCGTAGAACTCCCGCTGATCCACGACGCCTGTCTGCAGCTGCGAGAGCAGGCGATCCCCCACGCGGATGACCTTCACATCCAGCCGGGCGACATTCACCGTGGTTATGGGGACGCCGTCGTTTGCATCCCGCGGCAGGACGAGGCCGGTGCCAAAGCGCACCAGCGATGGCTTGTCACGCAGCTCTACAGGAAATGACTCCGACTTCGAGAGCTTTTCTCCCTTCAGTGCAGGCAAGCCTTCTTTCAGCTCGAGCGCATATGTCTTGCCGAAGGACAGGCCCTGAATGCACAGACGGTCCTGGGTGACGCGTACCGCAAAGGTCACCTCGGGGTCGAATTTCAAGTAGTCCTCGTAACGGACGCTGCCACTGTCATCGAGCTTGCGCGTGAACACGAGACAGGCTTCCGGCGCCTCACCCGAGGTCTGAACTTCGAGCCTGCGGAATGCGAACCAAGGCGCAGGCTCTTCGGGCCTGGTCGTGCTGGCAGCCGAGCTGGAGGGTGTTGCCGGTGGCGCGCCGGCTGCCATCCCGCCACTGCCGAACATGAACTCATCCTGTTCGGCGAAGCTGTCGCCGCCCGTCTGGGGGTACCAGCGGCTTGAGGCGAGGACAGAGGCAACAAGCGTTGCGGCCACTGCAAGAACGATCATCCAGCGCGACATGAAATTTCCCTGAGACTGTAAACGTCTGATTCCATTGTAGAGCGGAACAAGGCCCTTTGTTAGATGGCTGACGCAAGAAAGGGCTTCGCCTACAAACGAGTGGAGGTTCCACCCCGAACTTGACCAATTTGTGTCCCCTTGCGGTGTCGATGCTCACAAGTTGCGCGACTTGCTGCTGTGCGTCACTTTTTGATCGAACCATGTATGGTGTAGGGTCCTGGCCTGTTTTTCATGGGGAATTCCCGGTGCAGCCCTTGCGCGCCAGCCTTGCCCTCTTTCTGCTTCTCGCGTCGATTGCAGGGACGACCGGGCTTCGCACGGCTTCGGCGGAACCCGTGACCGGGGATGCCCATGATTGGCCACCCGGGCTTTCGACGGCCATATCTGCCGAAGTTCCTGCCTGCCCGACCTTGCCACGCCTGCTCAACAGCAGTCGGCTCCTGCAGACAGTCGACCTCATCGCGGTCCGGCGCTTTTATGACGCCCATGGCCAGGGCTGCGCCTGGTCGCCGGCCAACGCGGCGGCCATGCTTGATGCGATCGCCGGCTTTGCAGACCACGGCTTCGACCCCGAGAGCCTTCACAAGATGCGCCTTGAGGTGCTTCAGGGCGATCCTGATCCGATGGCTACCGCCACGCGTGACGTTCTTCTGACGGACGCTGCCATGAAGTATGCGAGCCATATGGGTCGGGGGCTTGAACCCCTCGGCACTCCAAGCCTGGGGGCTGGGCCAGACTCACAAGTTCGGGATGGGCTCATTGACAGCCTGCAGCAGGCGCTGCGGGCCAACATGATCGGCGTCTGGATTTCGGGGCTGTCGCCTCCCCATCCCGCTTACGTGTTGCTGCAGCAAGGCCTGTCCCGCTACCGAAAGATAGCGGCAACCGGGGGCTGGGATGCGCTGCCGATTTCTCTTTCACGCGCTCGCAACCTTGACTTTGCCGCCCTGCGTACCCGGCTGTACGCGGAGGGCGATCTTGCGCTGGACGATGGCTCGTCCCAGTTCGATGATGCGTTGAGAGCTGGCCTGGCGCGTTTCCAGTGGCGCAATGGGCTTTTGGCAGACGGCGTGCTGAGGTCGTCTACCATCCAACGGCTGAACATCTCTGCGGGCGAGAGGGTTGCCAGCCTTGCGCTCAACCTGGAAAGGCTCAGGCAGACGCTACCCGGGCTCCCCGACACGCGGGTTGAAGTCAATCTGCCTGCGGCGACGGCGATGCTTTACCGCAATGGACGAAGGGCGCTCCGGATGAATGCCGTGATCGGAACGCGCGCCCACGAGACGCCGGAACTGTCCAGCTTCATCGATTCCATTGTCCTCAATCCAACGTGGACGATACCCCAGTCGATCGTGGTGAACGAAATCAAGCCGGCGCTGCGGCGCAACCCCAGATACCTCAAACAGAACAAGATGAGCTGGGTGAAAGGCCAGCTTGTGCAGGCCCCCGGCCCGTGGAATGCGCTGGGGCGGCTCAAATTCGATTTTCCGAACCCGTATGCGGTTTACCTGCACGACACGCCTGCCCGCGCGCTGTTTGCCCATCCGGAGCGGGCCGCCAGCCACGGGTGTGTCAGGCTTGAGCGCCCCGTCGAGCTGGCGGAGGCGCTGCTCAGCGGTGACCCGGATTGGGACCTGGCGGCCATCAACGCTGCGATCGCAACGGGCGAGACCCGACGCATACGGCTTGGTGAACCGATGCCGGTGGTCCTGACCTACCAGACCGCCTTTGCAGAGGCTGATGGTTCCATCCATTTCCGCCCGGATGTGTATGGCCGCGATACCAAGCTCACTCTGGCCCTGTCGAGCCGGGGTGCTGGTTCGCCGGCCACGCCTTTGCCCTGATACTGCCACCTCGGTATCAACCACGCCCGACACAAGCGGGCATTCCCACTGGTCTTGGAAGGCGATTCCGACTATGACTCTTCGCGTCAGGGCTGTGGGAGGCCCGCGGCGATGGGGCGCCCTTCGGGGCTTGGGGGTTGTTGGGGGAAAGACGTGCGGCTGTTTTCCTTGTTGGCGGTGGCCCTTGTGGCGGCCGGCTGCGTGACCGCGACGGCGGTCAACAAGACCGATGAGGCGGCGATGGCCCGCTTCGATGCCTTTCGCGGCGGCAACGTGACGCTTCCCATGGGCGCGATTGCAGCGGCGGAATGGGCCCTCTTTCGTGACGCGGCCTATGAGCACCTGGCCGCGGGCGAGTGGCGCGAGCTGGCCGACATGGTGCAGCGGAAGGGAATCAATAACGACCTGAGCTGGTACTATCTTGGACGCGCTGCCGAAGGGCTTGGAGAAGCTACTCTTGCGCGCCAGTACTATCAGCGCAGCCTCGATCGTTCTAATTCCCCAAAGGCCAGCCATCGCTGCCAGGGTGTTTTGGTCAGTCTTTGCGACGGGTTTGAATTTCCTGACGTAACCGTGGCGCGTCTCTCGCAGCTGCAAACGGCTTCCCCACCAAAGCCCGATGGGACGCCTGAGAGAAACGCTCCGCTTGCGGATGGCGGTGGGATCAAGCTGCTGCGCACCGGAACGGGTTTTCTCATCAATTCCGAGGGCGTTGCCGTCACCAATTTTCACGTGGTGCAGCAGTGCGGGGCCGTGTCCTTCCAGCTCAACGGGGCAGACCTGCTGTCGGCCACTCTCGTGGGCAGCGACCCGATGAATGATCTTGCCTTGCTCAGGGTCGATGGAACGCCGAATGTCGCATCTGCGGTCTTTGAGGATGATGACCGACTTGAGGCTGGCGCCGATGTGATTGTCTTCGGCTACCCTCTTCTCGGCCAGCTGTCACGTGCGGGAAACCTCACCAAGGGCTCCGTCACAGCGCTTTCCGGGCTCAGGGACGACACCCGCTTCTTCCAGATGTCGGCACCGATCCAGCTCGGCAACTCCGGGGGGCCTGTGCTCAACAGCTCCGGACGGGTCGTTGGCGTTGTCACCTCGAAGCTCAACGCTGCGCATGAACTCAAGACGAATGGCGACATCACCCAGAATGTCAATTTCGCGCTGAAGGCGTCCGTGCTGAGGATGTTCCTTGCAGCGAACAATGTGCCCCATGCCAAGAGCGATGGACGCATCAGTGCGATCGCTCGCGCGCAGGCTGCTTCGGATGCGACCGAGAAAGGACCTCCTTCAGCCGCGTCCATCGGCCGTAAGGCTGAGGCCTTCACCGGGATTGTCGGCTGCTATCGCTGAGCCTCGAGGCTCCAACATCCACACAAGGCTCATGGTTTTTCGTCCTCTCTGCGAACCCCACGGTGTGGCATTCGTGTAGCCTCTCGCAATTAATTCCGCGCCTCATCACTGGAGAATATTGTATTTCGGGAGCTGAATAATTCATCGTGGCGCTGTGGAAAGCGCTAAATTCGATGGGCGGCATGTTGTTCTGGCGGAGAAAGATGGCGACCGAGCGGCTGATTGACGGGTACCGGAAGTTCCGTCGCACAACGTTTCGTCGCCAGCAGGGAAAGTACAAGCGGCTGGCACGCCAAGGGCAATCGCCGAAGGTGCTGGTGATCGGCTGCTCGGACAGCCGGGTTTCGCCCAGCGTCGTGTTTGGTGCGCAGCCGGGTGACATTTTCGTGGCCCGGAACATCGCCAACATCGTCCCACCACATGATCCTGATGGTCGACCCCGCTCGATCGGTGCCGTCGTGGAATACGCCGTGAAAGTGCTGGAGGTGACCGACATCGTGGTCAAGGGTCATGCCCGTTGCGGCGGGGTTGCGGCCTTGGTGAACGATGGGCACGGCCTGCCGGAGACAGACTATCTGAAGCCCTGGGTCGATGTAGCGGCCCCCGCGCGCAAGCTTTTCCCGCCGAATTTCGAGAATCTTTCACGGGAAGAGCAGCGCCTGGCCGCCGAGCTGGCGGTCATCCAGAACAGCGTGATTAACCTGTCGGGTTTTCCCTGGGTACGCGAGCGGATGGAAGAAGACCGGCTGCGGATCCATGGATGGCACTTCGACTTCGAGAGCGGGGTCCTGCTCCTCCACGACGCAGAGAGCGGCGAATGGGTCAAGGTCGAATAGGCCGCAGGTGGGCCTGAGGGGCTTACTTGCTGCGGTGCAGCGGAGCGGCTATACCGCGCGTCGCAACTCCAAGACAATCCAATGAATCTGCGCAACATCGCCATCATCGCCCATGTCGACCATGGGAAAACGACGCTCGTCGACCAATTGCTGAAGCAAAGCGGCACCTTCCGCGAGAACCAGCAGGTCATGGAGCGTGCCATGGACTCCAACGAGCTTGAGCGCGAGCGCGGGATCACGATCCTTGCGAAGTGCACAAGCGTCGAGTGGAACGGGACACGCATCAACATCATCGATACCCCCGGCCACGCCGATTTCGGCGGCGAGGTCGAGCGCATCCTGTCGATGGTCGACGGCGTGGTGCTGCTGGTGGACGCGGCCGAAGGCGCGATGCCGCAGACAAAATTCGTGACGTCCAAGGCCCTGAAGCTGGGGCT
>JBEIFU010000177.1:0-5652 GCA_040382295.1 Alphaproteobacteria bacterium | reverse complement strand
GACCTGGCCAGTCTTGTCGGCGATCTCGCCAACCGCGAAGACCGGCAGATTATTGCCCGGCACGCTCTGCAGGCGCCGCAGGCACTGGCTGTAGGGCGTATCGTTTGAAGTAACCGGGTAGACGACCAGCGGCTTCACGCCAGTCGCATCACCTGGCGCCACAGCGGCGCAACCCGCCAGGGCCGTGAAGCAAACGAGGGTTTTAAGCAGATGCCGAATGGGATGCATGATGGTAGCCCTGACCCGAGATGAACGAAGAGTGCCCTGTCACTGAAGGCACGTACCGTTACAGTCAGGCGGGCCGAAGGCCGAAAGTGCATCCGGAGAGGAGTCCGGGAAAAAGGGACGGGGACATGGCCGAAAGGTAACCGGTCCAATCAAGGGACACAGGGCTTTGGTGGATCGCATTTAGCCGATCGGCTACCCGAACTGCTAAGGTCACGCACCAAAAAGAAAAAAAGCCGACCGGGAGGTCAGCTGTCCCCGTTTACCACAAGCCTGTCGGCAGCGGCCGACAGCGACACGGCGTCGTGCTGTGCCAGCAGGTTGTGCTGAACCGCCCAGATCGCAACCTGTGTTCTGTTTGTCAGCCCAAGCTTCCGGAGCACTGACTTGAGGTTCACTTTGACGGTGGCCTCGGTGAGGTTCAGGGAATTGGCGATCCTCTTGTTTGTATGGCCGAGGGCAAGGCCCTTGAGGATTTCAAGTTCACGCTCGGTCAGCCAGATATCGCCAACTTTCCCGGGACGGCTCGGTCGTTCCGCTTGCGCAGAGCGCAATGACGTGAGGAAATCGGTCACCATGCGGGGAAAGACCTTCTCGCCGTGGATCACCAGGCGAAGCGAGTCGATCAGCGCTGCCGAGGATATGCTCTTGAGGACATACCCATCGGCTCCAGCCTCGAAGGACGAGGCGAGGAACGAAAGTTCGGCACTCTCTGCCAGCACAACTACAAGGATCTTTGGCGAGCGCTGCTTCAGCTGAGAGATCGCCGTTGTGCCGAACGTCGCGTCGATGATCGCGATCAGAGGCAAGTCGGCTTTTGCCGCGGGCTCGAGAGGCAGCTCCCACTGCAACGCACCCTCGGGCTTCTCGCGCAGCGAGCCCGCTTCGGCGCTGACAATGAAGCCAGAGCCAGTCAGCTGGCTTCGAATGCCCGCCCGCACGATTGGATGCGGCACGATGATCCAGACAGCCGCAGTCGCCTTCGGATTAGATTCCCAATTGGGAAAAGTCGGTTCTGAAAGTGCCACGGATCCCCACTGGAACGGCTCGAAGGTGTCTTTTGGATTTGCCTTCTGATTCAAGCAGGAGACGATCACCTTCGCTGACTGAGCCAGGGAGCATCGTTCCTTGCACAACGAATAAACAGAAAGAGACGAAATAGAAAAAGAAAATAGACGAATACGGCCATCACAAGAAGCCAATTATGAGCCAAGTGATGCATAGATAAGGCACTCGCACATGCCTACCGACCCGTATGAAGAAAATGTTGCTGAGATTGACGCAAAATGACTACCCCGTAAGTCTTACTCTTTAAGCCAATCGACTTGGACTGGTTGTGGAAACCCAAGCTCCGTAAGTCGATGAAGGAGTGACGATTGCATTTCTCCTCGGCGAGCGGACGACACGAGAAGGCCCGCCGCTCCCTGCAGATACAGCCTCCGGACCCCCAATCGCGGCATTTGACCCCATTCCGCTGGGGTGCATAATTGAGAATAATTCGCAACAACGGTGGGAAAGTGACGGCAGAAGCAGTAAGCGCAGAGGCCAGACGGGCAGGGAGCGGAGCGCCAGCTTTGCGCTGGGTCTCGGCGCTTGTCTTGCTGGTCGCGATCATGGCGCCACTCGCCGCCATTCTTTCTTTTGCCAGCGCGGACACGCAGGGCCTCTGGCCGCATCTGCGGGCGACGGTTCTCCCGGCTTACGTGGCCAACACCCTCGTCTTGACGGCGGGCGTGGTCATCGCCTCCATCCTGCTGGGCGTAGGCGCGGCCTGGCTCGTGGCGCTGCACGAATTCCCGGGACGCCGCCTCTTCGAGTTCGCACTGGTCCTGCCCCTCGCCATGCCAGCCTATATCCTTGCCTATGCCTGGACAGACCTGTTGCAGGTGACCGGCCCGGTTCAGGCGGCCTTGCGCGAGGCAACCGGATGGTCCCTCCGCGACTACTGGTTTCCCGAAATCAGATCTCTGGGCGGCGCCGTATTCGTTCTCGCGCTGGCCCTGTCCCCCTATGTCTACCTTGTGGCACGCGCAGCCTTCCTGGGTCAGTCCGCAAGCGCCATCGAAGCGGCACGAACCCTGGGTCTCGGCCGTCTCCAGGCGTTCCTGCGCATCGCTGTTCCCATGGCAAGGCCAGCCATCGCGGCGGGCGCGACCCTTGTGGCGATGGAAACACTCGCCGACTTTGGCGCCGTCAAGTACTTCGATCTCGAAGTCTTCACGACCGGCATTTACCGCGCGTGGTTCGCGACTGGCAATCCAGCTGCGGCAGCGCAACTGGCCTCGCTTCTTCTGGCCTTCGTCCTGATCGCCATCCTCCTCGAGCAGGCCAGTCGCGGCGCGCGCCGTTATGCAAGCGTCTCGTCCCGCAATTTGCGACCGATTGCACGCTGGCCCCTGAGAGGCGCGGCAGCAGCCGGAGCGATCGCTGCATGTGCCCTGCCGGTCGCGTTGGGCTTTGTGCTTCCTGCCACCGCACTGGTCCTGATGGCCATGCGCGCAGCACCCGAGGCTGATCTGCAGCGCCTGCAGGGACTGGCAGCCAACACCGCACTCATCGCCCTCGCCGCGGCTGGTCTGGTTGTCGCTGCCGCAATGCTCGTGTCCCTTGCGCTCGGTCGGCGTGACAGTCCTGCCCGACGCGCGACGCGCGTGGCCCAGCTCGGCTATGCAACACCCGGCGTCGTGGTCGCCATCGGCCTCCTGATGGTGGCCGGCACGATTGACGAAGGACTGCGCAGCGTGCTCGCATGGGCGGGCATCCAGCCTGTGGGCCTCCTCGTCTCGGGATCATTTGCCGTCCTGCTCTACGCATGCGTGGTGCGCTTCTTCGCCGTCGCCCATGGCCCCCTCGACGCCGCCTGGCTGCAGATGGGCGCGCGCTACGCAGATCCTGCCCGAACGCTGGGCCACAGGCCGGCATCGATATTCTGGCGGATCGATCTGCCCTTGCTGCGTGCGCCCCTCGGCGCTGCGCTGGCACTCGTGCTGGTCGACGTGGTCAAGGAGTTGCCTGCAACGATGATCCTGCGCCCCTTTAACTTCGACACGCTGGCAACCGAGGCCTTTCGCCTGGCCACCACCGAGCGTCTCGACCTTGCGGCAATCCCCGCCCTCGCGATCGCAGCTGTGGGGCTTCTGCCCGTGATCCTGCTGGTCAGGGGACTGCAGGCAAGAGAGGGCGGGGAGCGTCAATGACCGCCCTTCGTTTCGACAAGGTTTCGCATCGCTACGGCCGTCACCCCGTCCTGAAGGACTTCTCCCTGTCCGTCGAGGAGGGCACCATCATGTCCCTTCTCGGCCCCTCGGGCAGCGGCAAGACGACCGCCTTGCGCATCGCGGCCGGGCTTGAGACCCCGCTGGCGGGCGAGGTGCATCTGGCAGGGCGCAGGGTCAACGGACCAGGGGTTTCCGTTCCGCCCGAGGCGCGCGACGTGGGCCTGCTCTTTCAGGACCTGGCCCTGTTCCCGCACCTCGATGTCGCCGCCAATATCGCCTTCGGCCTCAGCCGCGCCGGTGCCGATCGCCGCACCCGTGTGGACGAGCTGCTCCACCTGGTCGGCCTCGAAGGCATGGGCGGCCTCTATCCCCACCAGCTCTCAGGTGGGCAGCAGCAGCGCGTGGCACTGGCACGCGCGCTGGCGCCCGGTCCGCGCATTCTTCTGCTGGATGAACCATTTTCAAGCCTGGATGTGGTCCTGCGCCAGCAGGTGCGGCAGGAAACGATCAGTCTTCTCAAGCGGATCGGCACCTCGGTTCTCTTCGTCACCCACGACCCCGAAGAGGCGCTCTATGTCGCCGACCGCGTCGCAGTCATGCGCGAGGGCCTCATCCTCCAGGAGGCCGCGCCCGACGACATTTACCTGAAGCCCGCCAGCCGGTTTGTCGCCGAGTTTTTCGGAGACACGACATTGATACAGGTGCATGTGCGAGCAGGCCGGGCCGACACGCCCTTCGGCACCATCGAGGCCGCCAACGTGCCGGATGGGAGGGCTGACCTCGTGCTCCGTGCGGCGAGCCTCTCGCTCGCCGGCGCAGGCAAGGTCGAAGCGGTGGTGCGCTCGGTGCGCCTGCTGGGCCCCTCGCTGATGGTCGAGGTCGAGCCGTTTCAGCAGGCGGGGTTGCCGCGAACACTCATCGCGCGTCTCCCCCTGGGCGACAGGCCAGCGATCGGCGCCCGGGTCTTCCTCTCGGTTGACCCGCGCCTCGCCTTTGTCTTCCCGGCTCGCGGCTGAGGTCTACTTCCAGCCAACCTCGTCCATGATCCGCGCGGCGATGGCGCTATTCTTCGCATAGGCATCCGCATTGACCTGGTCCTGACGGAAAGGGCCAAGCGCGGCCAGTACCGGATGCGGGGCCACCTTGGGATTGGCCGGATACTCCATGCTTCCATCAGCCAGAAGCCGCTGGGCCTGTGGCGCGAGCAGGAAAGACATCAGCTGCAGGCCATTTTCCCGGTTCGGCGCATTCTTGAGCAGGGCAGCACCCGACACATTGACATGCGTGCCGCGATCGCCCTGGTTCGGGAATGCAACGCCGAGACGCTGCGTGACGGCTCTGTCCTCGGGCTTCGCAGAGGCAGCCAGGCGCGCGAAGTAGTAGGAATTCGAGATCGCGACATCGCCCACGCCCGCAGCCACAGCCTTGATCTGGTCTGTGTCACCACCCTGCGGCGGCCGCGCAAGGTTCGCGACGATACCCCGCGCCCAGGTCCGCGTTGCCTCCGCGCCCTTGGCCGCGATGATCGAGCCGACAAGGCTGAGATTGTAGATATTGGTGCCGCTGCGCGTGACAAGGCGACCCTTCAGGCGCGGATCGGCCAGCGACTCATAGGTCGGGATCTCGGCCGGATTGATCCGGTCCTTGTGATAGACGAGCACGCGGGCCCGGACGGCGACGCCGTACCAATAGCCATCCGGATGCCGCAGATGCGATGGCACGATCGCATCGAGGGCACTCATCCGTGCCGGCTGCAGGAGCCCGGCCTCGACCGCGCTGGAAAGACGTCCGGCATCGATCGTGATCAGCACATCGGCAGGCGACCCGGCGCCCTCGCTCTTCAGGCGCTGCACCAGCTGATCGTGCTCGGCCTCCACCACATTGACCTTGATGCCGGTCTGTTTCGTGAAGGCGTCCCAGACGGCGCGGTCACTGTCATAGTGTCGGGCGCTGTAGACATTCACCTCGGCAGCCTTCAGCGGCAGGGCGGTAGCCGCAAGAGCAAAGCAAAGCAGGGCAGAGCGAAACATGAGAGTACCCAACTAAGAATGAAACGCAGTAGCATGACAGATAACGCCTGAAGCGTCCCCCTGCAAGCCCCGAGGTTGACACGAGACGCTGCAGCCCGACATGCATGGCACCCTGGCAAACCAGAGGTTGATCATGGCCGCCGACATGGACTTCACCGGCAAGCGCGTACTCGTCGTCG
>JBEIFU010000176.1:0-5682 GCA_040382295.1 Alphaproteobacteria bacterium | reverse complement strand
CTAGTACCCGGAATCACAGTTGGCTGATACGGCGGTTTTTGAACCGACGTTGGCGAACCTTGGCCTTAGTCCAGACGAAGGGCACGGCGTTTTCGTTGTAGGAAGCGATGAACGCATCGATGTGGTCCTTGAGTTGGGCGACGGAGGTGAACGAGGCGCCGGACAGCGATTTACCCTGCAGGATGGAGAACCAGATCTCGACCTGATTGAGCCAGGAGGCGCTGGTAGGGGTGAAGTGGAAATGCACCCTGGGATGGCGCTTCAGCCAGGCGTGGTTCTCCTTGTGGGTGTTGAGGTTGTCGAGCACGACGTGGATGTCCTTGCGTGGATAGGCGGCAACGATCCCGTCCATGAAATCGAGGAAGTCGGTGCGCCGGCGGCGGGGCTTGTGAACGGCGCTGACCTTGCCGGTGGCGACCTCGAAAGCGGCGAACAAGGTTGTCGTTCCATGACGTTTGTAGTCGTGGCTCTGGCCGCTCAGGGCCCGCCCGTTGGGCAGTTTGAGATAGCCCTGCGCTCGCTCCAGCGCCTGGATCGAGGGCTTCTCATCGACGCACAGGACAATCGCTTTGTCGGGCGGGGCGACGTAGAGGCCGATGACATCGGCTGCCTTGGCCGTGAACGCAGGATCGTCGCTCTCGCACCAGGATTTACGTCCCGAAAGATCGATCTTCTGCGCACGCAGGAAGCGCCAGACATACTGCACGTCGACATCGCCGAGAGCCTCGGCCAGCAGCGGTCCGGTCCAGCGCGCATAGCCCTTCGGCGCAGGACGATCGAGGAGCTTGAGGATGCGCTTATTCGTAGCCGCCCCGTAGATCGGCACCTTCCCCGGCCGAGGTCTTTCCTCAAGCCCTTCAAGCCCCTCCTCGGAAAAACGCCGCCGCCAGTCGCTTACGATGCGTGGCTGGACGCCCACTTCCTTCGCGATCGAGCGGGTCGAACGGCCCTCGGCCGCCAGCAGCACAATTCGCGCTCGCTTCACGTCTCGCTGGGCCGTCGTAGGCGAACGAAGTCGCCCTTCCAGCACAGACCGCTCCTTCGGCTTAAGCCGCACTTCTCTTGCTTCGGGTATCATCCCAATCTTGAATCACGACTCACGCTTCAACGAAAGCGGGTACTAGCCTCGCCGCCATCGCGCACTTAGGCTCCCGTCAAACAGGGAAAACGCCATGACGCTCCGCAATCTCGTGCTCGCCGCATCCGTCCTCGCGCTATCCAGCTGCATGACGGCGTCAGACCCGATGAGCACGTCCAACGCAGGTTATGACGCCCGTATCATCCGCGACTCGTTCGGCGTGCCGCACATCTACGGCAAGCGCAACGCCGACGTCGCGTTCGGCCTCGCCTACGCCCACGCCGAAGACGACTGGAAGAACATCGAGGAAGTCATCCGCTCCAGCCGCGGCACGCTCTCCGAAATCGTCGGCGATGCGGGCGCCAAGTCCGACGACTTCATTCTCGCCCTCGGCATGACCGCCATCGTCGCCCGCGACTACGACACCCAGACATCCGCCAAGGCAAAGTCCGTCGCCGAAGGCTACGCTGCCGGCCTCAACCTGTGGTGCGAGAAGAACCCCACGACCAGTTGCGCCCGCACAACGCCCATCACCGGTCGGGACATCATCGCAGGCTTCGTCAATCGTCCGCTTTCCTTCTACGGCCTTGAGGCCGAAGTCGACGCCCTGCTCTCCGGCCGCGCCGACATGCAGATGTCCACGAAGTCAACGCGCCAGGCATTGCTCGACATCACGGACGATGTCGAACTCGGCTCAAACGGCCTCGCCGTCGCGCCCTCGCGCTCCGCCGATGGTCACACGCGTCTCGCCGCCAACTCACACCAGCCCTATGAAGGCCGCGTCGCGTGGTACGAGGCGCGGCTGAAATCCGAGGAAGGCATCGACCTTGTCGGCGGCCTCTTTCCAGGTACGCCGATCCTGCTCACCGCGGTCGGCCCCAACATCGGCTGGGCCGCCACCGTGAACAAGCCAGACCTCTACGACACGTTCAGGCTGGTGGTCGACGACGCGAAGAACCCCACGAAGTATCGCATGGATGGCCAGTGGAAGGATCTCGAACGCAGGCAGATCCGGTACAACGTGCTCCGCAACGGCGCGCTCGTCCCCGTCGAGCGCACGGGCTACGCGTCCGAACATGGCGCTGTCTACGTGCTCGACTCGGGCGTCTACGCCGTCTCCTTTGTCGGCAAGGGCGATTTCGCGCACCTCGATCAATATCTCGACATGAACATGGCCAAGACGATCGACGACTGGCGCGCAGCTCAGGTGAAGTACAACGACATCCCGTCGGTGAACTACATCGTCGCGGATTCAAAAGGCGGCATCGCCTATTTCTGGAACGCCCACATGCCCAAGCGCGTCCCCGGCTGGGACCGCACGAAGATCCTCCCGGGCGACATTTCCGAAACCGTCTGGAAAGGCTGGGAGCCGGTCGAAGCGCTGCCCTCCGTCATCCGTCCGAAGTCAGGCTACATCGTCAACGCCAATCACTCTCCGCTGCTGGTCTCGGGCCCGGACGACAATCCGAGGGCCGAGAATTATCCGAGGGACTTCGCGCTCGACACCCTTGTCACCAATCGCGGGCTGCGCGCGCAGGAGCTTTATGGCAGCGACACCTCGATCACGCGCGAGGAGTTCATCGGCTACAAGATGGACCACAACTACTCGCACGGCAGCAACGTCATGAAGATGCAGGCTGATTTGCGTACCATTGATCCCGGCGAGGATACCGAGCTCAAGGCGGCCCTCGCCGTGGTGACCGCGTGGAACGGCTCAGCAGACATGGAGAACCGCAACGCAGCGCTGGCCATCTTCACCGGCCAGGCCGCGATGGGCAGCCAGATGCATGACACGTACGATCGCGCAAAGGCCCTCGCCTCCCTGAAGGCAATGGCGACGCAGTTGAAGGCCGCCACCGGCCGCATCGATCCGAAATGGAGCGAGGTCAGCCGGGTCGCCCGGGGCGGCAAGTCATGGCCCACCGATGGCGGGCCGGACACGCTGCGCGCGATGTATGCAGCCGGCGACCTCGCTACGCAGAAGTTCCGCTCCGGCCGCGCTGGAGACACTTATGTCGCCATCGCGGACTGGGCGCCGGATGGCTCCTACACGCTCGACACGATCCACCAGTACGGATCGGCAACGCTGGACGCGTCCTCGCCCCACTATGGCGATCAGTCCCCGATCTTCGCCGAGAAGAAATGGAAGCGCCCGCCGATGAAGCTGGACGACCTGCTGAAACAGGCAACGCGCGACTATCGCGTCATCAAGTAGAAGCGCCGGCTACTTGCCCGTCCGCTTCTCCAGCTCCTCGAGTCGCGCGCGCAGCGCCTTCAGCTCGTCCGCATCGCTGTCGGCTGAAGTCTCCGCCTTCTTCGGCGCAGTCGTCGCCATGCCGGGCATCCCCGGCATCGCGCCCGTCCAGAAGCCCGCAAGGCGCTTCTGGAATTCGCCCTGCATAGCCTGCATCGCTGCCGGGTCGAACACATTCCATTGAGGCATCGCGCCAGACATCGCGCCGGTCATCTGGCTCGCAAGCTGTTCCTGTTGCGCACGGATGAAGGCCACCGACTGCTCGAACAGCCCGGTCATCATCTCGGACGTCTTCGACTGGTGCATGCGGATCATGTCCATCATCAGATCAGCCGAAAGCACCGCGCCGGACGCCTGCCCCTCCTGCTCCATGATGATCTGCAGCAGAACCTGCCGCGTAACGTCCTCGCCCGTTTCGGTGTCCTCGACGCGGATGTTGGCGCCCTTGCGCACCATCTCGGCCACTTCCGGCAGGCGCACATAGCTCGACGCATTCTTGTTGTAGAGCTTGCGGCTCGGATAGCGGCGCAGCTCGACGTTTTCACCTTCGCTCATGTTCTGGTCCCGACGTGCCATGTCCCGTTCCTATTGCGCCAGCCACGCATTCACGGCGCCGTAGAATGCATCCGGCTTGTCCAGCATCACATAGTGGCGCGCATCGTCGATGCGCTGCCGCCGCCCCTGGACGAGTCCCGCGTATGACGACGCGTACACCTGGTCGAGGCTCATTTTGGACGCAGGGCTAACGCGGTCCCACGCATAGATCACATCCACCGGCGCCTTGATCCGCTGCATGTCGCCTCGCAGATCCGTCACCATCACCTCGGCCATCACGTCAGCCGTCGCGGCCCGGTCAGAGGTCAGGCCCCAGCGGACAACGCGTTCGAGGAGATCCGGGCGGGTGACCAGCTTCTCGCTCGTGCGGCGCGTATCGTCGTGATGCTGCGCCTTGGATTTCTCCAGATAGCTGCGTCGCGAATGCTGGGCCAGCGGCGCCATGGAAGTGGCCGTCGCAAACGGCGTGATCAGCATCGAAAAGAATGCGGGCACGTCGACCACCATCAACCGGTCAACCACATCGGCGTGATCGCGGGCCAGCATCAGCGCGACAAGCCCGCCCATCGAATGGCCAACAACGGGCGCCGGCCCGACCCGGAGCGAACGAATGTATCCCGCCAACGCGTCGGCCACCGGCTTAAGGAAGTTCATCGGGCTGCGGAAGGCGCTCGGCGCCAGTCCCGCAAAGCCGCGCATGTGGATTGCGTGCACGCGTATACCGGGCAGCGACGGGGCCGCGTCCTCCCAGCATTCCGGCGAGGCAGCCAGGCCGTGGATGAACACCACATCGCGTCCCACGCCGGAAACCGAACTTGTGAACAGTTCGCCCTCCCATACCGGAATGTCGCGCTTCATCCAGCGTGCGAGTGAGCCAAGCTGCATGGGCGAAGGAATCTCCTGTTTCGTTCGAACGACAGTGAGCAGGTGCAGCAACCCCGAAAGCCCATGTACACGGGTCCTTTGGAATTACGAAGCCCGGAATTGCCGCAGGGCGGCGAAACATGCCGCGGCGCCGCGTAATCTGTCCTCCCGGATTTCGCCTGGGCGCAGAAAACCTTTTCAACATATGGCGTTTGACGGGTTCACGGGCAGTGTTACCTATCGAACAGGAAACGTTTTCGGGCACATCATGAACGACCAGACGAGCTCTCTCGGCGCGTTCGAATTGAGCCAGAATTTCCAGCGCATCAACTTCCTGCTGCAGCGCCTTTTCCTGGCCGTTTCACGCCGCGAGGTCCGCAATCCCGGCGTCGAAGGTCCAGGCCAACCCCTGCTGCTTCGCGCGGCTGCGGGCCAGATGCAGAGCTGGATGTCGAACCCGATGAAGACATTCAGTTCGCAGCTGCAGTTCTGGCAGAACACGACAGCCCTCTACGCCGAGCTGACCCAGGCAATGCTGTCTGGGGCGCAGCACATGCCCAAGGCGGAGGCCGCGCCCGCCGATGCGCGCTTTGCTGATGACGAGTGGAGCAAGCACCCGTTTTTCTACTATCTGAAACGCCAGTACCAGATCATGTCGGCCTATCTCGAATCGCTCGCCGATACGGCCTCGGAAGGCGAAGACGAGAAGCACTCCGAGCAGATTCATTTTTTCACGCACCAGTTGGTCGACATGTTCTCGCCGGCAAACTTCCTTGCCTCCAATCCGGTGGCGATCAAGAAGGCCGTCGAGACCAATGGCCGGTCGCTGGTCGAGGGTCTCGAAAATCTCGTGAAGGATCTGGAGCGCAATGGCGGCGACCTGCTCGTCACGCTTTCCGATCCCGAAGCCTTCAAGGTTGGCGAAACGCTG
>JBEIFU010000175.1:0-5706 GCA_040382295.1 Alphaproteobacteria bacterium | reverse complement strand
GTCGGGGGCGCGGCCGTGTTCGCAGAAGATGAGGCGGCCGCCCGGCTTCAGGACGCGGCGCATGCCCTTCAGCGCGCGGGCCACGTCGGGGATCGTGCAGAGCGTGTAGGTCACGAGCACCGTGTCGGCGCTTCTGTCGTCGAGCGGGATTTCCTCGGCCCTGAGGTCGAGGAAGTCGAGGCCGATGCTGAGGCCTTCGGCGCGTTTGCGGGCACGCGCGCGCATCTCGGCCGATGGCTCGAGGCCCCAGATGTGGCTGACCCGCGCGGGGTCGTAGAAGGCGAGGTTCTGGCCGGCGCCCATGCCGATCTCGAGCACGCGTCCTTCGGCCAGCGGCACGACCTTGCGGCGCTGATAGGTGATGGGCTTGGCGCTCATGGCCACGTCGAGAAGCCAGGGCAGGATGCGGCGTTCGTAGAAGCTCATCGGCTGGGGTGTCCGGCGCTGTTCGGTCGACACCTATCACATGGCGATGCGGGACGCCTCCTGCAATGTCGTGGCGCCGGGGCGTCGGGGTAGCCCGCTGGCGTGCGCCCAGCGGCCGTCCCAGGCCAGAAGCTCGGCGCTGGTCACAGGTCGCTGGATCCAGATGCCCTGGGCGGCCGTGAAGCCGAGCTCGGCGAGGCCTTCCATCGTGGCCTCGTCCTCGGTGCCTACGGCGACCGCGGCGAGGCCGAAGCGGCGGGCCTGGCGCAGGCGTCCGGCCAGTGCGCCGCGCCCTTGCCTGCCCTCACGCTGCGCGAGGCGGATATTGGCCGGGCCGCCGACCTTGATGGCCGTGAAGGGCATCGGGTTGAAGGCGGCGAGGTCGACGGGGACGATGCCGCTGCCGTCGAGCGCGAGCTTCACGCCGAGGGCGCGGAGGTCGTTGAGGGCTCCGGCAAGGTCGCCTGATTCCTGCGCGAGGACGCGCTCAGGGATCTCGATGGTCAGCTGGGACGGGATGAGCCAGCTCGTATCGAGCTGGCGGGAGAGACGCTGGCAGAAGCCCGGCGCGGTGACGGTGCCAGGCGCCACGTTGACCGAGACGCTCCAGCCGCGGCCCTGCCGGTTCCAGGCGGAGGCAGCGGCGAGGGCCTCGCGGAACACGAAGGCCTGGAGGTGGGCCATGCGGCCTGCGACCTCGATGAAGTCCAGGAACAGGCCTGGCGGCAGGAGGCCGAAATCGGGATGCTGCCAGCGGATCAGCGCCTCGGCGGCCGTCATGCGGCTGGTGGCGAGGTCGATCTGGGGCTGGAAGACGAGCCGGAACTCGTCCTGTGCGAAGGCGCGATCAATATCATTCTCATCAAGGCGAAACAGTGTGTCGGCCATGGGCTTTCGATCCCTTGTCTGCCGGCGGCGTGGGTGTTCCGGCAGTTGCAGTATCGCTTTGACCCTTTAAGGGAGCGTCGTAAGCTGGCAGCGAATTTGAGCATTTAAAACTTTAGGCACATGCCATGACCAAGCCCGGCCCCTCAGCAACCACCCTGCCCTCGTCCACGCTGCTGCTGCTGCGCGACGGGGAGACAGGGCTTGAAGTGTTCATGGTCAAGCGGCACCACCAGATCGACTTTGCGTCGGGTGCGCTTGTGTTTCCCGGCGGCAAGGTCGATCCGCATGACCGCGCGCCCGGCGTGCGCGCGCATTGCGACGGGGCGGAAGGGCTCGATGATGCGCGCCTCAGCCTGGCTGCGTGCGCGATCCGGGAGGGGTTCGAGGAATCGGGCATCCTGCTTGCGCGAGATTCGGGGACATCTTCACTCGTCGACGGGGCGCGGGCCACGGCGCTGGCCCCGTGGCGGGAACCGCTGAATGCGAGCCAGAAGGGGCTGGCCGACTTCCTGGCCAGCGAGCGGCTTCGGCTGGCCGTCGACACGCTGGTGCCGTTCGCCCACTGGATCACGCCCGCCTTCATGCCCAAGCGCTTCGACACGCACTTCTATCTGGCGGCGGCACCCGAGGGGCAACTGGGGCGCCATGACGGGTCGGAGTCGGTGGACTCGGTATGGGTGAACCCGCTCGCGGCACTTGATGACGCGCGATGGACGATCATCTTCCCGACTAAAATGAACCTCATCAAGCTCGGGCAATCGACGAGCGTCGCCGAGGCGCTGGCGACCGCGCGGGCAAAGCCGGTGGTCACTGTGGAGCCTGTCGTCGAGGTCATCGATGGGCAGCAGATGCTCACCATCCCGGAGGCTGCCGGCTACGGGAAGATTGCGGAGCCGCTGACATCGATCAGAGGCTGACTCTATTGCGGTGACAGTGTGAATTTTGGTGACACCTTGAATTGCGGTGACATCTTCATCAGCCGGTGACGAATTGCTCGGCGATGATTCGTTCCTCGAGCGAGCGGTCGGGGTCGAAGAGGATGTTGACGGCAAGCGAAGTGTCCTCGGCGACCGAGACTTCGACCACCTCGCGCACTTCCGTGTGGTCGGCCACGGCGCTGACGGGGCGCTTGTCGGCCTCGCGCAGGCTGAAGACCACTTTCGCGGTGCGCGGCAGAAGCGCGCCGCGCCAGCGGCGGGGACGGAAGGCGCTGATGGGCGTGAGCGCGAGGAGCGCGGCGTCGATCGGCAGGATGGGACCGTTGACCGAGAGGTTGTAGGCGGTCGAGCCTGCGGGGGTGCACAGCAGGATGCCATCGCAGATCAGTTCCTCGAGGCGCACGCGGCCGTCGACCTTGACCTCGATCTTGGCCGCCTGGCGCGTCTCGCGCAGCATCGAGACCTCGTTGAAGGCCAGCGCGGTGTGGGTCTTGCCGCCCGCGGTCTTCGCCTTCATCCGCAGGGGATGGATCGCCTGGGCCTTGGCGGCCTCGAGGCGGGCCAGCAGGTCGGCGGTGGCGAAGTCATTCATCAGGAAGCCGACCGAGCCGCAGTTCATGCCGAAGATGGGGATCCCTCGGCGGTGGGCCTTGTGGATCGTCTGCAGCATGAAGCCATCGCCGCCGAGCGCGACGATGACATCGGCATCGGACCTCGCATTGCCAAAGAGCCGCGTGAGGTCGCGCAGGGCGGACTGCGCCTCGGGGGCACTGGAGGCGACGAACTGGATCTTCCTGACACTCATGGTGCAAACTCTAGCAGGCGCGCGTCGTGCGTCCAGAGGAACCGGGTCGCACGGTTGCTGAATTTCCGGCTAGACTTCGGGCGTTGAATCGACATGCCGCCACGGGATCCCACATGACATCCATGGACAAGACCATCTTAAGCATCGACCAGGGTACCACATCGAGCCGGGCCATCCTGTTCCGCGCCGACGGGGCGATCCTGGGGTCGGCGCAGAAGGAGCACCGGCAGATCTATCCGCAGGATGGCTGGGTCGAGCATGATCCGGAGGAGATCTGGCAGGCGACGCTGCAGGTGATCCGGGGGGCGCTCGAGGGGCGGGCGCTCTCTTCGGTCCGCGCGATCGGGATCACGAACCAGCGCGAAACGACGGTGGTTTGGGACCGGCGCTCGGGCAAGGCGATCCACAATGCGATCGTGTGGCAGGACCGGCGGACGGCGAGCCTGTGTGCGCGGCTGAAGGACCAGGGGCTCGAGCCCCTGTTTGCGGCGCGCACGGGGTTGCTGCTCGATCCCTATTTCTCGGGCACAAAGGTCGCGTGGATCCTTGATCATGTCCCCGGTGCACGCAAGCGGGCACTGGACGGCGAGCTTGCCTTCGGGACGATCGACAGCTGGCTTGTTCATCGGCTGACGGGGGGACAGGTGCATGCGACGGACAGCACGAATGCATCGCGCACGCTGCTCTACAATATCGCGACACGCGCGTGGGACAGCGATCTGCTGGAGGCGCTGAATGTGCCGGCCTCGCTCCTGCCGGAGGTGCGGGACTCGGTTGCGGACTACGGCGTGACGGATGAAAGCCTGTTCGGCATCCGCCTTCCGATCACGGGCATCGCCGGCGACCAGCAGGCGGCAACCGTGGGCCAGGCCTGCCTGCGGCAGGGGCTGATGAAGTCGACCTATGGCACGGGCTGCTTTGCGCTGGTGAACACGGGCCCGCACCTGGCGACGTCGCGCAACCGGCTGCTGTCGACGATTGCCTATTCGGCGAAGGGCGCCACGCATTATGCGCTGGAAGGCTCGATCTTCATGGCAGGGGCGACGATCCAGTGGCTCCGGGACGGGCTGAAGCTGTTCCCGAAGGCCTCGGACGTTTCGGCGCTGGCGCTGCAGGCGAACCCTGCCTCGCGCGTCTATCTGGTGCCGGCCTTTGTCGGGCTTGGCGCGCCCTATTGGGATGCGCAGGCGCGTGGCGCGATCGTCGGCATGACGCGCGACAGCGGGCAGGCCGAGATCGCGCGGGCGGGGCTCGAGAGCGTGTGCTTCCAGACGCGCGACCTGCTGGAGGCGATGGCCAGCGACATGGGGGCGGCGGGGCTCGGGCGGCCGGAGGCGCTGCGGGTCGATGGCGGGATGGTGGTGAACGACCTGTTCTGCCAGTGGCTGGCCAACCTCACGGGCTGCCCCATCGAGCGGCCGCAGGTGGTCGAGACGACGGCGCTGGGCGCGGCCTATCTGGCGGGCACGGGCGCGGGCCTCTACGCATCGCTGGATGACGTCGCCGGGGCCTGGCGCTGCGAGCGGCGCTTCGAGCCTGCGATCAGCCAGGACGAGCGGGATGCGCGCCATGCCGGCTGGCAGGTTGCCGTGCGGCGGGTCCTGGGCGCGGGCTGATTTGACAGGCACGCGCCGCCGGGGGCAGTGTGCGCGAAACCCACAGGAGTAGCGTCATGTCTGCCGTTCCCCTTCATGTCATTCCGTCGGTGCGCGACAAGGTCTCGGCCGAGGAATGGCAGCTGCGCACCGACCTTGCGGCGACCTATCGGCTGGTCGCGCATCACGGCTGGGCGGACATGATCTTCACGCATATCACCGTGCGCGTACCGGGGCCCGAGCATCACTTCCTGATCAATCCCTACGGGATGCTGTTCGACGAGATGACGGCCTCGAGCCTCGTCAAGATCGACATTGACGGCCGCAAGGTGATGGACAGCCCCTATCCGGTCAACCCGGCGGGCTTCACGATCCACTCGGCAATCCACGGTGCACGCGAGGACGCGCATGCGGTCATCCACCTGCACACGGCGGACGGTGTGGCGGTGTCGTGCCAGGCGCACGGGTTGCTGCCGATCAGCCAGCACGCGATGCTGGTGCATGACGATGTGGCGTATCACGAGTACGAGGGCGTGGCGCTGGACCACGACGAGCGCCCGCGCCTGATCCGGGACATGGGCCAGAAGAATTTCATGATCCTGCGCAACCACGGCACGCTGACGGTGGGCCATAGCTGCGCGGACGCATTCATGCGGATCTATTATCTCGAGCGGGCCTGCACGATCCAGGTGCGGGCGCTGGCCGGCGGCACAAGGCTGAACCCGACCATGGAGGGCGTGGCCGAGAAGACGGCCGGCCAGGGCCGCGGCGGGTTTGGCGGATCGATGGGCAGCCTGGCATGGCCGGGGCTGCTGCGCCTGCTCGATCGCAAGGATCCGTCCTACCGGAACTGATGATCCTTTTTCGGTGACAGTGTAAAGAGGCCCCCATCCGTCAGCCGACACCTGACGGCGGCGGCTACCATCCTCACGCGCGAACTGGATTGGTGGGTCTTCGCCTTTCGGGAGAACTGCCCGGGTGATCCTGTGGCCGCGGGGACCCGGCGGGCCTGATTAACGGTGGCGGTGGCTTGCCACAGGCCAGAACTGGCAGC
>JBEIFU010000174.1:0-5715 GCA_040382295.1 Alphaproteobacteria bacterium | reverse complement strand
CTTGTCGATCTCCTTCAGGTCCATGAATGCCTTCAGAAGATGGATGCCCGAGATGGCGACAATCGACCCGATGAGCTTAAGCTTCAGGCCGCTGAAGTCGACCTTGCCCATCCAGTCGGGCCGGTCCTCGCTGTTGCCCGTGTCGATCTTGGAGACGAAGTTCTCATACCCAGCAAAGATCACCATCAACAGCAGATTGCCGGCGAGCACGAGGTCGATCAGCGTCAGCACCCCAAGGATCACCTTGGCCTCGCTGACCTCGAGGACTGTCGGCGCAAACAGAACAAGCTCTTGCGTGAACTTGGCCAGCAGGACGAGCAGCGTCAGCACCAGTCCCACGTAAAACGGGGCCATGATCCAGCGGCTTCTGAACATGCCTTCTTCGAGATATTTGTCGAGCGCCATGATGTCACCGTATTTTAGTATGATAAAGCAGACCAGCGTGGTGCTTCTTAGCCGAAGCCCCCTGGCCGCGCAATCGTTCCACGGCAGCCTGACCCTCACGCACGGCAAGCGACAGGGGTGGGAATGGCCACAAGGCGCTGACCCTTGACTCTCTCCCTGTCTTGTGAGGGAATGATAGCAGACGGGTCCGCGCCTTGCAGGAAGCCCCAGCCAGGACGGCACGCGCAGACGGGGGTCGAATTGAGCGACGATGCGAAAGCCCTGCCTACCTTCCGCTCAGTGGGGATCAATCCTCTCTGGTGGCTGACAGGAATTGCCGGCGGCGTTCTGTTCACCGGCATTGTGACCTGGCTCTACATGCTGCTCCAGTTCGACGATGCCTCACGGGCCCGCTTCGTCCAGCTCCTCCTCGACGGCTATGGTCGGCCGATTGATCCTGACCCGACACCCCTCTGGTCGCAGCCCCTCTCGGTCCAGCTCCACGTTTTCAGCGTGACGGTCGCCTTCGTCTCGGGCCTGATCGTTTTTCTTCTGCCCAAGGGAACGGGGCTCCATCGCCTTCTGGGGTGGAGCTTCGTCTGCGCGATGATCGGAGCCGCCGCCACCTCGATCATGATGATCGCCGACCTCGGCACGGGCATCAATTTCCTGCATGTCTTCACGGTGATCACCGCCGTATCGCTCACACTCGGCCTCTACGCCATCCGCCGCGGCGATGTGCGTAATCACGCAGGCAACATGGTGGGCCTCTACACCGGCGGCCTCCTCATCGCTGGCAGCTTCGCCTTCCTGCCCGGCCGGCTGATGTGGCGCATGTTGTTCGGCGTCTAGAGGCCGAGGGACGCCAAACAACAGCCTGAAAATGACTTTTCTCCGATGCCGACTTCCGGCATCAAGGGCGCATGACAATGAGCAAAGCCGCGCCCTCCACCCTTGTCCTCCGTCAGCCCGACGACTGGCATGTGCACCTGCGCGATGGCGAGGCGCTGCGTGACATCGTCCACCACACCGCGCACCAGTTCGCCCGCGCGATCGTAATGCCGAACCTCGCCCCCCCGGTGACGACCACAGC
Organism: Alphaproteobacteria bacterium; assembly: GCA_040382295.1. Taxonomy (GTDB): domain Bacteria; phylum Pseudomonadota; class Alphaproteobacteria; order Micropepsales; family Micropepsaceae; genus SZUA-430. The sequence continues at coordinate 4,238 of JBEIFU010000174.1, read as the reverse complement.
CCTTGCTGAAACCTACCGCGCGCGCATCCGCGCGGTGGTCCCGAAGGGCGCCTCGTTCGAGCCGCTGATGACGATCTACCTGACCGACACGTCGAGCCCCGAGGACATCGCCGATGGCTTTGCACGCAGCATCGTGACGGCCTGCAAGCTCTATCCCGCGCACGCGACGACGAACGCAGCCCACGGTGTCACCGACGTCAGGGCGCTCTGGCCCGTGCTCGAGCGCATGCAGCGCATCGGCATGCCGCTACTGATCCATGGCGAGGTCACTGATCACACGGTCGACGTGTTCGACCGAGAGGCCGTCTTCATCGAGCGCGTGCTGCACAAAGTCGTCGACGCATTCCCCGCCCTGAAGATCGTCTTCGAGCATATCACCACTGCCGAAGCCGTCGCCTTTGTCGAGGGCGCGCCCGCGACCATCGCCGCCACGATCACCCCGCACCACTTGCACATCAACCGCAACGCGATGTTCCAGGGCGGGATCCGTCCGCATTTCTATTGCCTTCCGGTCGCCAAGCGCGAACGTCACCGCCTCGCCCTGCGCAAGGCCGCTACCGGGGGCTCCCGGAAGTTTTTCCTCGGCACCGACTCAGCCCCGCACGCCGTGACCGCAAAAGAAACCGCGTGCGGTTGCGCCGGCATCTTCAACGCCCCCTTCGCGCTCGAAAGCTATGCCACCGTCTTCGAGGAAGAGGGCGCTCTCGACCGCCTCGAGGCTTTCGCTTCGCTCAACGGCCCTGCCTTCTACGGTCTGCCCGTGAACACAAGGCAAGTGAAGCTGCAGCGCACTGAGGTCGAGATCCCCGCCCTGTGCAAGATCGGCCCCAACCAGGTGGTCCCCTTCCATGCTGGCACGAAGCTGGGCTGGAGCTTTGTCGGCACGCAGGATTAGCCGCGGTCGCCAGACGGCGGCGGCGACAGCACAAGACAGCCCGACGCTGGCGAACGTGCTGGTGCCGTCGATATGGGCAACCGCATCGCACGAACGAAAAGAAACCTGCTCGGCAAGCCACAAACAAAGCAGTCGCCCATGGCCCCGCACGCGCTCAGTGCGCATCGACCGCGCACAGCGCGTGATCCCCCAGGACCTCGATGATGCGACAGCGACCCGCTCGGCCTGTGGCGCACGCGTCGACCATGCGCTTGAGTTCGCGCTCGAGGGCGCGCAACTGCTTCAGCCGCGCCTGGACGGCCTGGAGGTTCTCCGCTGCAATGGCGTCAGCGTCACCGCAGGGGCGTTCGGGATGGTCAGCAAGCTCGAGGAGGTTGCGGATCTGTGGCAGTTCAAAGCCCAGCTGTCGCGCATGGCGGATGAAGGCGAGGCGACGCACATGGCCGTCGCCATAGAGCCGGCGTCCGCTCGACGTTCGAGGCGGGGCAGGCAGCAAACCCTCAGCTTCATAGAACCGGATGGTCGGGATCTTCAGGCCGGTTTGTCTGGCAACGGCACCAATCGTCAACATGGGACTTGATCCTCTAGTAACTAGAGGATGTATCACGCACGGCGCTGCTTGAACAGAAGGACACCGATCACATGACGTTTCTCCCGCTTTGGTTTCCCGCCGCCTGTCTCTTGCTGGTACTTGCTGCCTCCATCCTCAGGGTGGCGTTGCTGCGGGTAAGCGGTATTCCCACCTATGGTTTCGGGCACAACCGCTCCATTCAATCGGTGGCCGAACACTTCTGGTCGATCGCCGTCGCTCTGCTGGTAGTGGCAGCGCTGACCGCGTGGTTGGTGCCAGAGATCGAGATTCACCTCGGTCGCCCTGCATGGAGCGACACACAAGCGCAGCGCTGGATTGCGGCCGGCGTGATGACGGGATGCACCGCGTTGATCATCGCGGCGCAGGCGGCCATGGGCGCCTCATGGCGCGTCGGCGTACCTGCCGATGGCCCCGGCGCACTGGTCACGGGCGGCCTGTTCGCAATCTCGCGCAACCCGGTTTTCGTCGGGATGTTCGGCCTCGCCGTGGGCATGTTCCTCTGGAGCCCCACGATGCTCACCGCAGCCCTCTTGCCGCTTGCCGCTTCCATGATGGCCGTGCAGGTCCGCATCGAGGAAGACGCGCTGATCGCCAAGCACGGCGATGACTACGCAGCCTACAAGGCGCGCACGCCACGCTGGCTCTGGCCGATGGGGTGAGGCGTGGTGCGCATGAAAGCCTGAAGGCCGCGCGGCCCTCAGCCCATTATGAAGGCGTTGAGCTTGTTGCCGTCGGGATCGCGAAAATAGGCCGCATAGTAGCCGTCGTCGCCGCGAGGGCCGGGTTTGCCCTCATCCGTCCCTCCATGGGCCAGCGCGATCTCGTAGATACGGTCCACCTGCGCCTTGTCCCTGGCTTCAAGCGCCACCATCACGCCATTGCCGACGGTCGCGGCCTTGCCATCGTAAGGTTTGATGAGGCCGATACCGGCCCCGCCGCCGGGTTTGCCCCATGCGATGAACTCGCCAGACTCCATCATCCGGCCAACGCCCATCTCCTTGGCGATGGCGTCATAGAATTTTGCAGCCCGCTGCAGGTCGCTTGTTCCGAGCGTGACGTAGCCGATCATGCCTCTCTCCTTCTGGCCGGCAGACTTTATGCGAGGCAGGCCCGTTGTGCTACTATGCTAGATCTTTCTTCTGAGGCGATCTGGCAGCGCGGGATCCCACCCGCAACCGCGGGTCCCCCATGGCTGCCGAGCCTCCTCCGCCGGAATGAGCAGGCCTCAGTCCACAAGTCGCAGCGACGAGATCTGCGAGGCGATCGAAGAGAAGGCCGCCTCAATATCCAGTCCCTCGACATTGTAGAAATGACCGGGACTGCTTGCGCAGACGCGCATTTCGTTCTGGTGGCTGGGATTGGTGACCTGGAAAGCGATCGTGTAGACCACAACGCCATTGTCCTTGGCATGATCGCAGAGCGCATGGAAACTCGTAAGCGCAGCCGTTCGGCTATAGACAGTCGTTGAGCCGCTGCCCCCGACATGCTCCGGCGTGGGCGGGCTCCAGCCCGGCTTCGGACGGATCTGCCCGGTGATCCCGCCATCCGTCATGACGATCAGGAATTTCCGCGATGTAGCTTCGCCGAAGTCTGCCGGCCTGCTGGCTGCCGCTGGTGGTGCACCAAGCTTTCCGCGCCACGCTGGATCAAGCGCGCGCACGCCCCAGCTGGTTCCCACGTCAGTCCCCGTTCCGTCGGACAACACTGTCGTGTCGAAGTCGTTGAGGCGGCTGATGATGTCGGCTTTGTTGTTACTCAGAAAGATTGACTTCGCTGAGTCGGATGTAGGACACCAGCCACGGCCCGGGGAAAACACCTTGAACGTCGGCAACAGCCCGAGGCTGCCGGGCGTCAGCGTGATCGAGCTGACTTCGCTCGGATCCATCTCCAGGCATCCATTCCAGTTCGACGGATCGGCCGGCACGGGAAGCACGTAGCCATTCACAGGGTGCGTATAGGTGGTCGTGTTCACAAGATAGGGGTGAAAGGTCACCGGCAGTCGCACGGTTCCACCGAAAGGGATGAGCGACACCGTGGTCGCTGCGACGTAATCGTCGGCCAGAACCTGGTTGATGAACGAAATCGAAGCTTGACGCAGGTTCGTGATCCGCGCGCCGTTCATGGAAGACGAGACGTCGAGAACCAGCGAGATCTCGACATTCGAAATCACTTCCTTGGCTTTCGATTCAAGCGAGATCGGCACCACGTTCCACCCCATCATCCCGAGGAACGTAGTTGGAACGTCAGCGGTGACAGTCAGGATGACTTCACGGGAATTGTCCGATGACGCTGCGTTGACGCTGACATTCAGGTTCTGGACATCAAGTCCGCTTTCGGTCACCGCGGCATGCACATAAGCTTGCGCAGTTTGCACGGGAGAATTGGTGTGCCGCAGATTGGCGGCCGCCAGCGAGGCATTATCGACCGCCGACTGCAGCATGGAAACGGCCGAGACCGTTCGCGCAAAATCGATGGCGCCACCGATGGCCAGGACAAGCGGCAGCAGGGACAGGGCAAAGATGATGGCGATGTTGCCGCCACGAGAAGCAACGCAGCGTTCAATGGCAAGAGTCAGGAAAGATCTCTCAGCAGAACCCGCGGACATCACGCCTCCATCGCTCCATGGGCGCGATGTTGAGGCGCCCGAGCGTTGCCGCAGCATCGCTGGAAACGGTGAATTACCCCTGTAGAAACAGAGTTAACCCCGGAAGATGCTGTAACGGCCCCTGTGGGAATGTGGCGGACAGAGAG
>JBEIFU010000173.1:0-5821 GCA_040382295.1 Alphaproteobacteria bacterium | reverse complement strand
GGGGTTTCCGGCGCGACGCCCATCCCATGGCCGTGATGTGCGGCGTCGTCGGCGCCCTGTCGGCGTTCTACCACGACTCGACCGACATCAACGATCCGCAGCAGCGAACCATCGCAAGCCATCGCATGATCGCCAAGATGCCGACGATTGCCGCCATGGCCTACAAATACTCCGTAGGCCAGCCTTTCATCTATCCGAGGAACGACCTCAACTACGCAGAGAACTTCCTGCGCATGTGCTTCGCGGTCCCGGCAGAAGACTACAAGGTCAACCCGGTTCTGGCCCGTGCGCTCGATCGCATCTTCATCCTGCACGCCGATCACGAGCAGAATGCGTCGACTTCAACGGTACGCCTTGCAGGGTCGTCCGGCGCGAACCCGTTCGCGTGCATTGCGGCGGGCATTGCTTGTCTTTGGGGACCTGCCCATGGCGGCGCCAACGAAGCTGCCCTGCGCATGCTCGAGGAGATTGGCGACGTAAAGCGCATCCCGGAATACGTGGCGCGCGCCAAGGACAAGAATTCAGGTTTCCGCCTGATGGGCTTCGGTCACCGCGTGTACAAGAACTATGACCCCCGGGCCAAGGTGATGCAGAAGACTTGCCACGAGGTGCTGGACGAGCTGGGCATCCGCAATGACCCACTCCTGCAAGTGGCCATGGAACTCGAGAAGATCGCGCTCAACGACCCCTATTTCATCGACAAGAAGCTTTACCCGAACATCGATTTCTACTCGGGCATCACGCTGCGGGCGCTCGGGTTCCCGACCTCGATGTTTACCGCGCTGTTCGCACTGGCACGCACCGTAGGCTGGATCGCGCAATGGGCCGAGATGATCGAAGACCCGAGCCAGAAGATTGGCCGTCCACGCCAGCTCTATGTGGGTGCCGGCCGCCGGGACTATGTCGCGGTCAACAAGCGCTGAACGACCAGGTCGATATCAGCCTTCAGGAGCCGCGCCGGTCTGCCGGGGCGGCTCTTTCATGATCCGAAGGATCTCACGCGCCGCCCGGCGACTGGGTGGCTCGTCTCCCTGCCCCATGGCCCGGAGCGCTGCGACCGACGCCGTCACCTGCTCGACCCGTGCTGCGTGATTGGTGAGCAACCGGATAAGGGCGCGGGACAAGTTCTGGGCCGTGCAGCGCTCCTGCACGAACTCCGGGATCACCTCGCGCTCGAGGATCAGATTCACAAGCGTGATGAACGGAACCTTGATCATCCGCCGAGCAATGGCCGCCGTAAGAGCACCGACCCTGTATCCGATCACCATCGGCGTCGCACTCAGGGCCAACTCTGTTGCTACCGTGCCTGAGGCGGCCAGTGCCACGTCCGCTGCGTCGAACGCCCCAAGCTTGTCATCGGCGTCTTCGACAATGATAACCTCGCGGCCCCACTGCCTCACAAGATCATGAACCTTGCCGCGCACGGTCTGCACCGTGGGGAGCACGATCCGAAAACCACCGGCCTCTCGCTCTGCAATCGCCACTGCCTCACGGAAGACAGGCCAGAGGAAGCGAAGCTCACTGGAGCGGCTGCCGGGAAGAAGAAGCAAAACCCTCTCATCCTGACGGATCCCATGCTTCAGCCGGAACACGTCGCCTTGCCCGGATCGAGGCGCACGCTCGACAACCGGATGTCCGACAAAGGACGCGCCCATGCCAGCTCCCTCGAAGAACGGAACCTCGAAGGGCAGCAGGCAAAGCACATGGTCGAAGTATTGAGCCATGGTCTTCGCCCGACCGGGTCGTGACGCCCAGACCTGTGGCGCGACGTAGTCGACGAGCTTGAGCTCGGGCGCAATCTTGCGTATGCGCCGCGCAACCTTGTGCGTGAAGTCCGGGCTGTCGATCATGACCGCGATGTCCGGACGCGTCTCACGAGCAAAATCAGCCACCTGCCTGATGCGCCGAAGGATCACGGGCACCTTGGGGACGACTTCCCTCAGCCCCATGACGGATGTGTCCGTGATGGAATAGAGGCTTTGCAGCCCTGCGGCACGCATGCGCTCACCGCCCACTCCGACGATGTCCACTTGGTCATTGGTCAGGCTGCGAAGCGCAAGCATGACCTGCTCGCCAAGCGCATCTCCCGATGGCTCGCCCACGACCAGCATGATGCGGGGTCTGGTGTTGGGGGGCATCGAGGTCATGGCGCCTTGCATCCAAAGACAAACAAACCCGCGCTGTCTGCCAGGCGGCGGACGGCCTCAGGCTGAACGATAACACTATGACCGGCTTCGACCACAATGCCGGCCAGACCAGCGGCGGCAGCAAGCTCAACCGTATGGCAGCCGATCGCCGGCGGATCCATATTGACCAATTGTCCTGGCGACAAGGCCTTGATCAGCATTCCGCCACGTGCTGATGCGGGTTGCAGGTCACGTAGCAGCGCGTCCGTTCCCGCCCGCGTCTCCCGAGCCAGAACCACGCCATCCTTGAATATGACACCCTGCCCCTGGCCTGACGCGCCATGCGATCGTGCCGCCTCAAGCGCGAGCAGAAAACAACGCTCGATATCGGCAGGCGCCCGTGTCTTTGTCAGATACCCCTCTGGCGCCGCAAGACCCGGGGCAGCAGCCAGCGGCGACAGCACTTTGAAGCCGCTCCTCTCGAAGCTCCTCGCAATCGCACGGTGGATACCGTCATTGTGCTGGCGCAGCACACCGAAATTCGAAAGGAGAAACCAGATGCCACCGAGATCAGGCCGCAACTTCACATTGCCATCACGCGGGCGCTTGAAATGCCCTGCAAAGACAACACTCTGACAGCCGCGCCGGCGAAGCTGCGCCATGCACCATCCCAGCTTTCCCATGCTCTTGCGGTCATGAGGGATCTCAGGAGGAACTGGATCCGCGAACTCGTCGACAGCCAGCACATACACAGCCTGACCGGCCGCCTGAACTGCGCGCGCGATCTCTATCGGCAGTTCCCCACCGCCGGCAATGATACCCAGACATCGGCTTTCGAGGGTCACACTGATTCAGTTCGGCTCTCTCGGTTCGGCATGCAAAGCGGCCGGTTGCTGCCATTACGCACGAAGTTGACGATCTCCATCACCTCCGCGTTGCTGGCAAACAGTTCAGCCACGTCAGCGAGCCGCTCCTGAAAGGTACCCTCCTGAGCGAAGAGCAGGCGATAGGCGTTACGCAGCTCATGAATCTGATCACGGGAAAAACCGCGGCGCTTGAGCCCCACCAGGTTAAGCCCCGCAAGGAACGCGCGATTACCCATGACTGAACCATAGGGGATCAAGTCCCCTTCCAGGCCTGCCATGCCACCAACGAAGGCATGACGCCCGATCCGGCTGAACTGGTGTACGGCAGCGCCGCCGCCCAGCCAGACGAAGTCCTCGACGATGACGTGGCCACCCACCATGGCGTTGTTGGCAAAAACGCAATTGCTGCCGACGATACAGTCATGTGCGACATGGCTGTCGGCCATGAACATGCAGTTGTCACCAACCCGCGTGACAGCCCCGCCCTTGGCCGTACCAGGGTTCATGGTCACGTGTTCGCGAATGATGTTGTTGCGACCGATGATCAACTCGACCGGCTCACCCTTGTACGCAAGGCTCTGGGGCGGTTGACCGAGCGAAGCAAACGGAAACACGGTAGTGCCCTCGCCGATCGTGGTGGCGCCATCCACGCAGACATGATTGACAAGCCGCACATTCGCACCGAGCCGGACTTGAGGCCCCACCACGCAGAACGGACCGATCTGAACACTCGGATCAATCTGCGCCTTGGGGTCAACAACGGCAGTGGGATGGATATGAGTCATTTCCGTTTCAGGTCCTTTTGGGTTCGGCGATCATGGCGGTGAATTCAGCTTCGGCGCACAGCTTGCCATTTACATGGGCTTCACCGCTGAACCGCCACACGGGCATACGTGCTTTCTGCATCTTGACCGGCAGCATCAACATGTCACCTGGCGAGATGGGATGGCGGAAGCGGGCCTTGTCGATCCCCATGAAGTAGACGATCTTGTCCCCGACACGCGCGCCGAGGGAATGCATTACCAGTGCGCCAGCCGTCTGCGCCATGGCTTCAACAACCAGCACCCCCGGATAGATCGGAAAGCCCGGGAAATGACCCGCAAACACGGGATCGCTGATCGATACCGCTTTGACGCCGGTTGCACTTGTGTTGGGAACGATGTCGATCATGCGATCGATCAGGAGCATCGGTGCGCGATGCGGCAACAGTTCCATCAAACGCTTGACGTCTGCTGTCGCCAATTCCTTTTCTGGTACGACCTGTTCAGTCATTCCCTGCCTCAGTCTTTGTTTTGCCTGCCTTCCCCATCCGCGACAGCGATGCCACCTCGCGGCGCCACTGCTCGACGGGCTTGGCGGGAAACCCGCCATAGACCTTGCCTGCTTCGAGTGAGCGGGTAACTCCCCCTCTGGCAGCCACCTGGACACCTTTTCCAATTTTCAGGTGATCGGCAACGCCGACCTGCCCCCCCATCACCACAAAGTCCTCGATGTCACAGCTGCCGGACATGCCAACCTGAGAAACGATGATGCAGTGGCGACCCAAGTGATTGTTATGACCGATCTGGACCAGATTATCGATCTTTGTGCCCTCACCAATCACAGTGTCGGCCAGTGCGCCGCGGTCGATGGCGGTGTTCGCGCCCACCTCGACATGATCCTGAAGAATGACCCGGCCCAACTGAGGGATCTTGAAATGTCCCGAGGCACTGTTGACGTAGCCAAAACCGTCCTGACCAATCCTCGCACCCGCATGAACAATACAATTGTCTCCAATAAGAGCATGACTGATCGATACATGCGGGCCGATCCTGGTCGCGTGGCCGATCTGCACCCCGCGACCGATAACGGCTCCCGGCCCAACAACTGCACGCTCCCCGATTTCAACGCCCTCACCGATGAACGCGCCCGGCGCAACGATGGTACCGGCCCCGATCCGCGCCGTCGGCGCGATGGCAAGCACCGGAGGTTGGCTGGCGGGCCACAGGCTTCCGGCATCGGGATACAGCCGGGTTGCCGTTTTGGCGAAAGCCAAGGTAGGGCGATCACAGACGAGAGCCACAACGTTCTGAGGCACCGAAGGCGCAAGCTTGCTCGTGACGAACACGGCACTCGCTTGGGTCTTCTGCAGCGTACCGAGGAAACGCGGGGTATCGCAAAACGAAATCTGCCCTGCAGTTGCGCGGTCCAGAGGCGCAACGTCGTGGATAAGCGTGCCCGGGTCTGCACCCGTCACGAGGGCCGCCGAGGCCAACTGCCCGATCTGGGCGAGGCTGAGGGGGCCGGTACTGTCGTAGAATCGAGGATCTGCCATGGCTTAGAATAGACAAAGGACCGGATCTTTTCAGATCCGGTCCTTGTCAGATCAGACTGACACGGGCTTTAGCCAGCCGGCTTGGCCGGGGCGGCGGGCTTCGCCGGCGCAGCACCCGCAGGCGCCTTCGCGGCAACCGGCGTCACTGTCACCTTCGGCAAGGCCTTGTTCAGGCGGTCGATGGCCGTGTTCGTGATGTCGAGCTCATTGGTCCCGAGAACTACGAGGCCGCGATCAAGAAGGAGGTTCGCCTTGCGCTCAACCATGATCTTCTCGAGGATTGGCGACAGCGCACGCTCCATCTGCGTCCGGGCATTGCCGATACCGTTCTGGAGGGCAAGTTGGCGCTCTTGGATCTTCTTCTGAAGAGCCTGACGGCGGGTTTCGATCTCCTTGATCTTGCCCTGACGCGCCTGCGGCGACAGCACATCCGCCTGCGCCTGCAGGGCCTGAATGTCGGCCGCAATCTTCTTGTCTTCGGGACCGAGATCGGCCTGGATCTTCTTCGCGATGGC
>JBEIFU010000172.1:0-5851 GCA_040382295.1 Alphaproteobacteria bacterium | reverse complement strand
GATGGCATGAGCTGCGTCATGAAGATGGCGATCAATTCTTCCTTCGGGTCAATCCAGAACGTGGTGGAGGCCGCACCGCCCCACGAATATTCGCCGACCGAGCCGGGGATCATGGTCTTCACGGGGTCCATCGTCACCGAGAAACCGAGCCCGAAGCCGATACCGTTATAGGTTGCCTCGCTGAAGAGCGACCGCGACAGCGCCGGCAGGTCCTGCCCGCCTGGCAGGTGGTTCTGCGTCATCAGGTCGACCGTCTTGGGGCTGAGCAGTTGCACCCCGTCGAGTGAGCCGCCATTGATCATCATGCGGCAGAAGCGCAGGTAATCGCTGGCCGTGGACACGAGCCCCCCGCCGCCGGACACCATCGAGGGCGCCTCGAGAAAGGGGCTCTTGGCCGGATCGTCCTGCAACTCCATCCCGCCCTTGGGCGTGACCGCATAACAGGCAGCGAAACGGTCGCGCTTGCCCTCATGCACGTGGAAGTCCGTATCCTGCATGCCGAGCGGCTTGAAAATCTTCGCGCGCAGGTACTCCTCGAACGGAATGCCTGCAACCTTGCCCACGATATAGCCCAGGATATCGGTTGAAACCGAATAGTTCCACGCTGTCCCCGGCGAGAACTCGAGCGGCAGCTTCGAAAGCTTCTCGACCATCTCTTCGAGCGTACCGTGCTTTTCGATCTCGCCGATCTTCACCTTGCGATAGGCCGCATCCACGTTGGTGGATTGCTGGAAACCATAGGTCAGGCCTGACGTATGGCGCAGCAGGTCGATGACCTGCATCGGCCGCTCGCTACGCTTCGTGCGAAACGTCTCCATGAACCCACCATTGTAGACGCCAAGGTCCTTCCAGGACGGGATGAACCTGTGCACCGGGTCATCGAGCGCAATCAGCCCCTGTTCGACAAGCATCATCGTCGCCACCGACGTGACAGGCTTCGTCATCGAGTAGATGCGGAAGATCGTGTCCTCGGCCATCTTCTTGCCGCGCGCGACATCCGCCATGCCTGTCACGCCGAGATGCGCTATCTCTCCGCGCCGCCAGACCAGCGACAGCGTGCCGGGCATGCGTCCACTTTCGACATATTTGCGCTGCAGGAACGTATCGATGTGCTCGAGTCGGCGGGACGACAGGCCAAGGGCTTCGGGGCGCACGCTCATGGGTCAGTTTCCTCCAATGGCAGACTGGAAATAGGCTTGGAACCAGGCAACGCCGGTCTCATGTTTCGGAGACAGGATGCCGGTATCATAGACGCCGGCGTCGATATTGGCCTGGACCTTCTCGCATATCCACTTGTCCTCGGCCGTCACGATGGCCGATGTCGACAGGATGCGCCGCTTCGCCTCGGCATCAGCTGCAATCTCCGGGGGCAGATAATAGTCATAGATGAGGCGCGTGGATGACGAACCAATCGGCACCATCCGCTCAATCATGAGCCCTTCATCGCCGTAGGAATTGAACCCGAGATGGGGGAGCGCAAAGGCCCAGATGCCGTCGTAGACACTGCTACCCTTCTCTTTCGGCGGTGCATCATGGAAGCAGATCGCGCCATCGAAGCTCACCTTGTACTGCGAGGCATCGACCTGTGCGTCCAGCGTCGGATGGACGCTCGGAATGTGATAGCCCTCGAGATAGTTCTCGACATAGATCTTCCAGTTGCAGGCAATGTCGTGTGTTCGCCGCTCTGCATGCACAAGGTCCGAGAAATCACGATCGCCAAGCCGGTGGCCAAGCGGCGCCATCATCTGGCCCAGGGGGCTCGCACTTGCGTCCGGATTCACGAACACGAACCCGCGCCAGGTTTCGACCTTGAGCGGGATAAGCGCGAAATTGCGGGGATCAAATCCGCTGGCCGCTCCGAAGTCTCGCGCGTTGCGCAGGCGACCGTCCAGGGCATAGGACCAGCCATGGTACTTGCAGGTAAAGCCCGACTTGCACGCCGCACGGTCACCGTCAATCAGCGGGCCCGCGCGGTGCCGACAGACATTGTGGAACCCCCTGATGCCATCATCCGTCCGCACGACAAGCAGCGGATATCCCGCAAGGGTGGCAGCGACGACATCACCCTCGGCCGCCAGTTCCCGTTCATGCGCCATGAAGAGCCACGAACGCGCAAAGATCGCGCGGCGTTCGTCCTCGTGGCGCGCCGCATCACGGTAAAGCGCCGCATGCGCTGTCTCTTGCAGCGGCGGAGGCAGCGTCAAGCGGCCGTTCCGCCAACGGTCAGCCCCTCGATCAGCAGCGACGGCTGCCCGACGCCGACGGGAACACTCTGCCCATTTTTGCCGCATGTCCCGATGCCCGTATCAAGCTTCAGGTCATTGCCGATCATTTTCACCCGCGTCAGCGCATCCGGCCCGTTCCCGATCAGCGTGGCCCCCTTCACAGGGGCGCCGATCTTGCCGTCCTCGATTCGATAGGCTTCCGTGCAGCTGAAGACGAACTTGCCGTTGGTGATGTCGACCTGGCCACCACCGAAATTCACCGCATAAAGCCCGTTCTTCACGCTGGCGATGATCTCCTGCGGGTCATGGTTCCCGGCCAGCATGAACGTGTTCGTCATGCGTGGCATTACGCTGCACCCATAAGACTGGCGCCGTCCGTTGCCCGTCGGCTTCATGCCCATGAGGCGGGCATTCTGGCGGTCCTGCAGGTAGCCTTTCAGGATCCCGTCCTCGATCAGAACAGTCCGGCCCGTGGGCGTGCCCTCGTCATCGACCGACAGCGACCCGCGCAGCGCATCGAACGTGCCATCATCCACCACGGTGACACCGGGCGAAGCGACCCGCTCGCCCAGAAGGCCTGCAAAGGCGCTGGTCTTCTTGCGGTTGAAGTCGCCCTCGAGCCCGTGGCCCACCGCCTCGTGCAGCAGCACGCCCGGCCAGCCAGGACCCAGCACCACCGGCATCACACCAGCGGGCGCAGGAACCGACTGGAGATTGACCAGCGCCTGGCGCAGGGCCTCATCGACCGCGAACTTCCATGTCTCGGGCTTCAGATAGACATCGAGCGAGCGTCGCCCGCCCATCCCGTGCGAACCCGTCTCCTGCCGGTCGCCGTCGCCGGCCATGATCGAGACATTCAGCCGGACAAGGGGGCGTATATCCTGAACCGCAAGCCCATCAGGCCTGAGAATATGCACCGCCTGCCATTCGGCATAGAGCGAGCACGACACCTGACGCACCCGCGGATCGCGCGCCCGCGCATAGGCGTCAATGTCAGCAAGGAGCTTCGTCTTGGCATCGAAGGATGCTGACTCGATGGGGTTGGCATCGGAGTAGAGCTTGACGTTCGTCTTCTGCGGGCCATCAGCCCATGAACCGCTATGGCCACTTTTCACAGGTTGTACGGCCGCCGCCGCGCGGCGCATCGCGTCCTCGTCCAGCGTCGAGGAGTGGGCAAAGCCGATGGCCTCGCCCGCCACCGCCCGCAAACCGAAGCCCTGCGTCGTGTCGAAGCTTGCCGACTTCATGCGCCCGTCATCGAACAGGAAACTCTCCGACAGGCGGTATTCAAGGTACATCTCGCCGTCATCGGCCCCACGGAGGGCCTCGGCAGTAATCCGCTCGACAGTCGCACGATCAAGACCGCTGCGGTCGAAAAACAGGTCATGGGCCGACGTCATGCGTGTGTCCTCTGGAGACGATCTTCGAAGGGTCGGGAATCTAGTTACCTTTCGCTGAATCGGAAACATGAAATCGGGTCTGGCAACGGGGCGAGCGCGTGCGCCCGCATCTCTGAGCGCATGAGGCAATTTGGCACGCAGCCATTGAACAGGATCGTGCGGTGAAGTTTGGGGACGCGAGGGGCTCTGGCAGCAACGGAAACCGAGCTGAAGACGCCGCCGAGGGCTCGAGTTGCAGGAGACATTCACAGCCTGCCCAAGATTGTGGCATAAGGTCGCAATGACGGCCATTGGCCAACGCCGCTAAATCGCGTCCGTTAGAACTGATCTTGGGCAGTCCGGGAGTCGTTGCTCCCACGACATTCACCGTCCGGCTGAAATGAGGCTGATGAAGCGCATGCGCGCAATCTTGCGAAATGGACTTTATTTCCCGGCGGCGCTCATCGCGTCGTCCCTGTCTGCCACCGCCGCCTGGGCGCAGGCGACGGAGGGCTCCTATGCCGTCGACCGTCAGGTGAACCTGATGCCGGCTGCCACGGATCACATGCAGAGCATCCACGACTTCCACAACCTGATCCTCGTGATCATCACGGGCATCACGTTGTTTGTGTTGGGGCTGCTTGTCTGGGTCATGGTCCGCTACAACGCCAAGGCAAATCCAAAGCCGGCGACCTGGTCCCACAACACGATGATCGAGGTCGTCTGGACACTGGTTCCAGTCGTGATCCTTGCGTTCATTGGTCTTCAGTCGCTGCGGCTGCTTTACGCTGGCGACGTCGTCCCCGACAATCCGGACATCACGGTCAAGGCCACTGGCCACCAGTGGAACTGGTCGTATTCATATCCCGACCTGGGCGTCGAGATCGAGTTGTCCGAGATGGCCACGGACGAGGAGGCCAAGGCTGCAGGCGAGCCCCGCCTTCTCGCGGTCAAGGAAGGCGGTCGCGTCGTCGTGCCAGTCAACAAGATCGTCCGCGTGCAGGTCACGGCAGCTGATGTCATTCATTCATGGGCGGTGCCCGCCCTCGGCGTGAAGACCGATGCCGTGCCCGGTCGCCTTAACGAGACCTGGTTCAAGGCAAACCGCGAAGGCGTGTTCTATGGGCAGTGCTCCGAGCTCTGCGGCACGCGCCACGCCTTCATGCCCATCGCCGTTGAGGTGGTGAGCCAGGAAAAGTTCGATGAATGGGTCGCAATGAAGAAGTCAACCGCCAGCCTGAACAGCGCCTCAACCGCGCTGGCATCACGCTAGGGCTCGGGAGCAAGCACGACAATGGCAACTGCACAGCACGCCGACAGCCACGATCACACGCCCCGAGGCTGGGGACGGTTCCTCTACTCGACGAACCACAAGGACATCGGCACGATGTACATCATCTTCGCGATCTTCGCGGGGTTGGTGGGTGGTGCGCTCTCGGTCGGCATCCGCGCCGAACTGATGGAGCCGGGCGTTCAGTATTTCTCCGGCAATGAGCACCTCTACAACGTGTTCGTCACGGCCCACGCGCTGATCATGATTTTCTTCATGGTCATGCCCGCCATGATCGGTGGCTTCGGCAACTGGTTCGTGCCGCTGATGATCGGCGCGCCGGATATGGCGTTTCCGCGCATGAACAACATTTCGTTCTGGCTGTTGCCCTTCGCCTTCCTGCTCTTGATCATGTCGATGTTCGTCGAAGGCGACTCTGGCGGCAAGGGGGTTGGCGGCGGCTGGACGATTTACGCGCCTCTCTCGACCACTGGGTCGCCGGGTCCGGCCATGGACTTCGCGATCCTTGCGTTGCACGTAGCAGGCGCCTCCTCGATCCTGGGTGCCATCAACTTCATCACGACGATCTTCAACATGCGCGCGCCGGGCATGACGTTGCACCGCATGCCGCTGTTCGTCTGGTCGGTCCTGATCACGGCCTTCCTGCTGCTGCTGTCGCTGCCGGTTCTCGCGGGGGCCATCACCATGCTGCTCACGGATCGGAACTTTGGCACGACCTTCTTCGATCCGGCCGGCAATGGCGATCCGTTGCTCTTCCAGCACCTGTTCTGGTTCTTCGGCCACCCTGAAGTCTACATCCTGATCCTGCCAGGCTTCGGCATGATCAGCCAGATCGTGGCGACATTCTCCCGCAAGCCGGTGTTCGGCTATCTCGGGATGGCCTACGCCATGGTGGCCATCGGCGTGGTCGGGTTCGTCGTGTGGGCCCACCACATGTACACTTCTGGCATGGGCGT
>JBEIFU010000171.1:0-5881 GCA_040382295.1 Alphaproteobacteria bacterium | reverse complement strand
CGGGGGACCGATCGGCGGCTGACACCACCGATTAACCTGATGGAAACCCTCCGTCTGGCGCAAACGCGCCAGACGGGGTGCCACCGCACATTCATCATGGAACTGGCACGCTTCTGGCTGTCCTGGGGTTACAGGTCGCCGCTCCTGTCCCGGCCTGAAAGAGGGACAGGGTGGTCTGCAACAGGATGCAACCCCCATGCGCCACATGCAAACGCAATTGCTTCTCGATTACTGGCGCCGCATGCGCGGCGAGCAGCTTGCGCCGGCCAAGACATCGATCGCCCCCCGGGACATCCAGAAGCATCTGGCCTTCGCCTTCCTGCTGCGTCGTGACGGCGCGGACCGCTTCTCCTTCGTGCTGGCAGGCACCGGCATGTGCGACCTTTTCGGTCGCGAGCTTCGGGGCAGCAGCTTCGCGCACCTGTTCTCGGACAATACGCGTGAGGCGGCGACGACGTCGCTGGTTCGTACGGCGCATCTGAGCGTGCCGACAGTCGCCTCCTGCATGGCTGAAACCGCCGAAGGGCGACCGCTGACAGCCGAGATGCTGCTGCTCCCCTATGCCGATGAGCGCGGCGAGACGACCTATCTCCTCGGATACTTCCAGTCGCTTGAGCCCCTGCGCCGCCTCTATGGTCGTCATCTGGTGCGCATGCGGCTTGGTGCGTCGGCGATCCTGACCGGCGACACGCAGGCCGCAAGCGACGCCGCCGCGAAGGATGCGCGCAAGGGTGGAGCGCAGCTGCGGCTGGTATCCGCCCGTCCCTGAGCAGCAGCTTCCGAGACGTGCCTGAACTGATTGACTCCACACCACCAACTGAAAAGGGCGCCGTAAAGGCGCCCTCTTTTTATCTGGCTGCTGGGTTGTCTATTGCGGGCGGGGGGAATCGACCGGATCATAGTCCTGCATGCCCGGTTCAGGCACAACATCGAGGTCGTTCAGCTTGTCCCGGAAGTTCTTGTCGCTCTCGCGTTCCACGAGGTAGCGCTCCTCATAGCGTTCCACCGAGCGCCAGTATTCCTCGAACTGGGCGACATCCTCCGGGCGACGCTCCTCGCAGCGCTTTTCGTCAAAGCCCTGTTCTTCGCACCACATGTCGAAATAGAGGTTGCGTGCCTCCGCCGCCGGCACCGACAGCAGCATCACACCAAAAGCCAGGGCCATAGCGACCACCGCCGTGCACTTAACCATCTCGACATTCCCTCAAAATGAGGTCCTCATGATACGCCTCCGGCTGTCGCATTGATAGGGCAAAGTGATCGACAGCCGCCGCGGTTCACGCCGTCGCGCGGGCTTCGCGGTCTTCCGCCACCTTCGTGTGTTCTGTCGGCAACGGTGCCCGGCCCAGGATCAGGTCGGCGGCCTTCTCCGCGATCATGATCACGGGCGCGTTCGTGTTGCCCCCGATCAGGGTGGGCATGACCGCGGCATCCACGACCCGCAGGCCTTCCAGGCCGCGAACGCGCAGGCTTGCATCGACCACGGCCTGCGGATCATTGCCCATGCGGGCAGTGCCGACCGGATGATAGATCGTTATGGCCGTGCGCCGGATGAAGTCGTCGATTTCGTCGTCGCTGCGCACCTGCGGGCCGGGGTTCAGCTCCTCGCCGCGATAGGCGTCGAAAGCCGGTTGCGCAACGATGCGGCGCGCGATGTGCACGGCCTCGCGCAGGGTGGCAAGATCAGACTTCGCCGAGAGGTAATTCGGCTGGATCAGTGGCGTGTCATGCGGGTCAGTTGATTTCAGGGACACGAAGCCGCGGCTCTCGGGCCGCAGGGCGCACATATGCAGCCCAAACGCATGCATCTGCAGCCGCTTGCGCCCATGGTCGCTGAACGGTGCGTTGAAGAGGTGCATCTGCAGGTCAGGGACCTCAAGCTCCGGACGGCTCTTGATGAAGGCACCGGCCTCGAGTCCCTGCGAGCGGCCGGGACCTGTCCGGAACAGCATGTAGCGCAGCCCGACAGTCACCATGCTGAAAGGGTTCGACACATGCGCATAGGCGGTTACGGGCTGCGTGCATCGATACTGGATATTCACATCGAGGTGGTCCTGAAGGTTCTGCCCCACGCCAGGCAGGTGCGCAACGACGGGCAGCCCGAAGCGTTGCAGGTAGGGCGCGTCACCGATACCCGAGAGCTGCAGCACCTGGGGCGTGCCGAGGGTGCCGCAGGACAGGATGACCTCGCGCGCAGCCATGGCCTGCGCGCGCTGGCCCTCGCGTTCGTACTCGATGCCCGTGGCGCGCTTGCCGTCGAACAGCACGCGACAGGTCACGGCACCGGTGATGACCTTCAGGTTTGGCCGGTTGCGCACAGGTGCAAGATAGGCGGAGGCGGTCGACCATCTTTTCCCGTCGCGGATGGTCATCTGGTAGAAACCGAAGCCTTCCTGCTGCTCGCCATTGAAGTCGCGGGTCACCTTGTAGCCCGCCTGGCGCCCTGCCTCGATGGTCGTGCTGTAAATGGGCGAAGAGTTCATCGCATTGCTGACATGCAGCGGGCCGGATCCGCCGCGGAATGCGTCGGCACCCGCCTCGTTCGTCTCGGATTTCTTGAAGTAGGGCAGCACGTCGGCATAGGACCAGCCCTCAAGGCCAAGCTGGCGCCAGTGGTCATAGTCTCGAGCATGTCCCCGTATATAGACCATGCCATTGATCGAGGACGACCCGCCGAGTCCCTTGCCGCGCGGCCAGAAATCGCGGCGGTTGCGCATGCTCGGCGAGCCTTCGGTCTCGAACCCCCAGTTATGGGCGTTGCGGGTCGTCAGCAACTGCGCCACGCCCGCGGGCATGTGGATCAGGGGGCTTTTGTCTTCGCCCCCGGCCTCGAGCAGAAGGACGCGATGGGCCGGGTTCTCCGAGAGCCGATTCGCAAGGACGCACCCGGCACTGCCGGCGCCTGCAATGACAAAATCATACTGGGCTAAGGTCATGTTAACAGCCGCCTATTGCTTTTCGGATGTTCCGCCATCGTTTCTGTCAGTCCGGACGAGGCTTTCGCAAGACTGCGTTAACTACCTGACCCTAGACTGTCCATCACAGACGGAATGTTGTCTCTGCATTTTTGCAGCGAGCAGTTTAGGTGACCCATGTACGATCGTCAGTCAAGCACTTCGGCTTCCCTCGCGGAGCGGCGGCGTGATGGTCGCGCGGTCCTGAACCTGCACGTTCGTTTCCTTTTGCAGGATGGAAGCGAAAACGCAGGCGTCGTCGACGATATCTCCGTTGGCGGCATGAACATCGTCACGAAGGCCCGGGCGGACGAGGGGTCGATCATCATTGCCTATGTCGAAGACCTTGGCCGTCTCGAAGGCGTTGTGTCGCGCGTTGACGATCGTGGCATCGCGGTGAGGCTGGTCCTCTCGGCGCTAAGACGTGAAAAATTACAGGAACGGTTGGGCATTCCGGGCGCTGGCGACGCGATTGCCAAGAGCCTGGATGGCCGCCGCTTCTCCCGCGAGGTCGGCGAGGGTGCAACATCGATCCGTCGCGCCGACGGCAGTCAGCTGACGGCGCGTGTGATCGACCTGTCACTCGGCGGCGTCGCTGTCGAGGCTGCCGAGTGGCCACCGCTTGGTGAGCAGGTGATCGTCGGCAAGATGCGCGGACGCGTGGTGCGCCACTCCGAAAACGGCTTCGCGATCGAGTTCAGCGAGATGCCGCCATCGCGGGGAAGCCTTGCCGAACAGCTCTCGGCGCGCGGCGAACACGCCGCCTGATACGCGCTAGCGACCTTTCCACTGTGGCGGGCGCTTCTGGGCGAACGCCATCGGTCCCTCGATCAGATCCTCACTGGTGAACATCGCCCGGATGGCGTCATACTTGCGCTGGCCCTCGATGGCCGCCTCGAGGCTTTGCTCGGCAAGGCCACGATAGACAGCCTCCTTTGAGGCACGGATCGACATCGGTGAACACTCAAGGATCTGGCCCGCCGTACGGCGCGCCGCGGCGAGCAGCTCGCCGGGCTTGCAGACATCATTGACAAACCCCAGGGCAAGACCCTCAGCGGCCGAGACGCGTCGGCCGGTCAGGATCATTCCCATGGCGCGCTTGGTACCGATTTCGCGCGGCAGACGATGAAGGCCACCAGCCAGCGCCGCCAGCCCGACGCGCGGTTCCGGGAGGGCAAAGACGGCAGTCTCGGAGGCCACGATCAGGTCGCAGGCCAGCGCAATCTCGAAACCACCACCCATCGCAAGGCCGTTCACCGCAGCGATCACCGGCTTGTTGAGGTCGAAGCGGGATGTGAGCCCGGCGAAGCCCGTTGCGGGGACAGTGATCGGATTGCCCGCAGCCTGGTACTTCAGGTCATTGCCGGCGCTGAACGCCCTGTCACCCGCCCCGGTGATGATGGCCACCCACTGCTCGGGATCCGATGCGAAAGTGTTGAAGACTTTCTCGAGTTCATTGTTGGCCGGCGGGTGCAGCGCATTCATCACATCCGGGCGGTTCATCGTCACGATGGTGAGCTTTCCGTCGCGCTCGACGGTGCAGAATTCATGGTTCGACATGGTTTCTCCCTGGGGTCGGGCTTGTCCCGAAATGGCATGGCACGCAATCTGCTTTAGCGGATGTCACGCGGCCGGGCACGCGTTTTATGGAGTGCCCGACAAGACCGAAAGTGAGCGCAACATGCCATCCTCCATGGGCAATTGCCCTGAAAATGCGGACTTAGGCTGGTCAGTGAATGTCGCTGGTCGCGTATACGGGCCCTACACGGGCCCGGAGATTCTGGGCTTCGTGAAGGAGGGGCGGATAGCACCGCACTCCATCGTGCGGGCGGGGGCAGAGGGGCCGTGGATCACGGCAATAGATGATCCATTCCTGGTGCGGTTCTTCGTTGCGGAAACGCAACGAAAACAGCCAGTGCCGGCAGCAGCGACGGGGGCGGGGGTTCCCGTCGCTGCGACCAGCCAGACGCATCGCCGCCGCAAGGGCGATGTGACCGAAGAGAGGAATTTCATCGTGATTGTCGACGAGCGCGGGGGCGGCTCGAGCCCCGTTCCCCTCGAGCTTGCAATCCAGGCGATGGGCCAGGCCTATCGCGTGACACAGCATGCCTGGATCCTGAGGTCGAAGCGCTCAGCGGGTACCATCCGCAACGAGCTGACGCCGCATCTTGGCGGGTCGGACCGTCTCTTTGTGGCGGACACCAGCAACAGCAGAACGGCGTGGTTCAACCTCGGTCCCGACGCTGAAACGAAAATCCGAAAGGTTTGGGCCGGCTGAAGGCACTCGCCTCGCCGACCAGGCGTCACTCGCGCCTGTCCTTCAGCAAAGCTTCCGTCTGCCAGCCAAAGCGAAGCGTGAGAACGCGGAAGACGAAAAATGCCAGCACCGTGACCCATGCCATCGGGATGGGATCCGCGTCCAGAAAGCGCGTGAAGCCAAGGAAAAAGGCACACGCGCCAATCAACGGAATCACGAGATAGTGACCTGGCTTCAGGACCTCCGGGACCTCGCCCAGCATGATGTCGCGGATGAGGCCACCGCCCATGCCGCTGATGCAGCCGACAAGAAGCACCCCCGGCAGATGAATATTGGCCCGCAGCGCGAGTTCCATGCCGATGACGGCGAAGGCGGGCGTGGCGAGCGCATCGATGGCGCTGACCATGCGGTCGACCGTTGTCGATGTACGGATCCATTCCTTGAAGACGATGGCCAGCATCGAGGCGAACACGATCAGAGGCAGGTAGAATGTCTCGGTGAGCACGGGCGGCATGCGTTGCAGCATCATGCCGTCGCGGATCAGCCCGCCGCCGACAGATGAAACCGTCGCGATGACGAGGACGCCGATCAGGTCAAGGCGCCGCTTGAGACCGAGGATGGCGCCGGACAGCGCCCAGGCGAAGATCGCGAGATAGTCGAGCTCGACGGG
>JBEIFU010000170.1:0-5919 GCA_040382295.1 Alphaproteobacteria bacterium | reverse complement strand
CGCAGCATTGAGCACAACATCGATGCCTCGCTTCTGCATCTCCGCACGCATCCGTGCACGGATCTCGGGGTCGAAGCCGCGCAGGACCTCGGCACCGTGGTGCACGAGCACCGTCTGGCTCCCAAGTCCATTGAAGATGCCGGCAAACTCGATGGCGATGTAGCCACCGCCCACGACCATGACCCGGCGCGGCTGTGTGGCAAGATGGAAGGCCTCGTTCGAGGTGATCGCCAGTTCGCGCCCCTCGATCTCCGCTGGCACGAACGGCTGCCCGCCCGTCGCCACCAGGATGTGCCGTGCCTTAAGCTCCCGCCCAGATGCTGCAAGCCGAACGCGATGGGGGCCCGCGACGACTGCGCGGTCCTCGATGAGCGTTACGCCGGCACCAGCCAGGTTCTTGCGATAAAGACCCTCAAGGCGCGCGATCTCCCGGTCCTTGCTGGCGATCAGCCTCTCCCAGCTGAAATCACGCGGGCCCACCTGCCAGCCAAACCCGCCAGCGTCCTCGAAATCCTCGGCATAGCGGCTCGCATAGACCATGATCTTCTTCGGGACGCAGCCCCGGATCACGCAAGTACCTCCAACCCGATAGGCCTCGACCACGGCAACTTTAGCGCCATGGATGGCCGCCATCCGGCTCGCGCGCACACCACCCGACCCTGCACCGATCGTAACCAGATCGAACTCGAATGCTTCCATGACTTGCTTGTCCCGCCCGCTGACGCAGAGGGTTTAGCAAGACAACTCACCATCGACAACGGCCGCCGCGGCGGGTTGCAGGTTCAAATTCCAGCACGCGCCATCACCGGCTCAAGCGCCGGGTCAATGTGATGGGCCTGCTTTCGCAGGAGTACGAGCAAGGCCCGCTCGTTCTCGTCGATCGCCCCGTCGCGCAGGATGCGCTCTGCAAGCCATTGCGCCTCCTCAGCGTCAACCTGTTCCCGCTGCAATCGCAGTTCGGTCTCAACCTTCAAGGCCTCGGCTTCCGCCCGGTCCTGTTCGGCGCCAGTGGGATCAAGATCCTTCCAGACCTCCACGAAGGGAATCTTGCCGGACAGGAGCGACCTCGCGCTGCTTTCCAGCAGCAAGCCGATCGAACCACGCTTGTCGAGCCACGTCTCGCGCGCCACCGCAGTCTCGATCATGGGCTGGACGGGATCGCTCATAGGGTTGAGAAGATGATTGGCAATCGAGAGGCAGAAGAACTCCCGCCATGACGGATCATTCAGGCTTGTCCGTGTCATATCATTGAGGGCAAAGAGCATCTCGGCTTCACGTCGCGATACCAGCAGGCTGCGCTCGCCCGATGGCGCGTGCAGGGCCTTGCGCAGAATGACAACATCGGCTGCCGAAACACTTGCCGACGGTCGGTTGGCCCCATGCTTGATGTCATTTGGCAGCAGAACCTGCTGGCGAACAGCCTCGATCACAAGGATGGGCAATTCGTCCGGAACGCTATGCGCCCAATGGACGATGTTGAGCACCAGCTCGAGTTCCGTTCGGCTGGAGACATGCCCATCCCGCAGGACGTTATCGATCAGATAGCGCGCCTGCTCGGGACCGACATGTCCCCGCGGCTGACTTTGCCAAACGAAATAGTCCGTGAGCGCCTCGACATAGAGTGCATCAAAGGCAGGGTGCTTCTGCGGACACGCCTGGTCCAGTCGGAAGAGGATCTCGGCATCGCCCTGCACGACAGCATCCCGGGAATAGATCATTTGCCTCAGGCGCAGCGCGTGCTGCGCATCGATGCGCCCACGCGCACGGAGGCTCTCGTCCAGTTGCTCGATCTGTAATGCTTGGGTCATGCTCTATCTTATCCTTTGGCAATTCTGGGGAATTATCGCGCCAAAGAGATAAGAAAATCCGCACAGGCCTAGAGGAACAGGCGCTGAGCTCAATCCGCAGCGCAACGCGAACAGATCAGCGCGCCACCACCCTGAGAGATCACGCCGACCAGGAAACCTTCAATGGTAAATGAAAAGTGGATAAGGGCTCTCGGCCAGAAGCCCTGTGGTGCAGGAGCCAAGCAGCGTCTCGCGCCAACCGCGATGGCCATAGGCTCCCATTACGAGCATGTCCACACCAACCTTCTTGGCTGCCTCAAGCAAGGCAAGCTGGGGAGCTGCTGATGACGCCAGCGCATGACCAACCCCCGCAAAGCCGTACAAAGAAAGATAAGCCGTCGCATCGTCGAGTATGCGCTGGGATATACGGGTATCTTCATTCACGCAGGCGACATGAACCTCGCTGTTGCGCGGAAGGCCCAAAAGGACGAACAGCTGCAGGGCACGGGATGCAGCAACGCTGCCATCGGTACACACCAGGACACGGCCCGTTTGCTGAACAGGTTGCGACGTTACGATGAGGGGCCTTGACTGAAGTTGAAGCATGCGGCCCACCGAGTGTGTGACACGCCCCTCGTCAACACCATGAAATGAACTGTCCCTGCCAAGAAACACGAGGTCGTGCTGCGCACAAACAGACTGGACCAGCGCAACAGGATCCCCTTCCATCTCGAACATTTTACCGGCGATTTTCGCCTGTGCGCAGCGCGCCTTCAGACTATCCAGCAGGCCTCGAGCCGTCTTGTGCGCTCGCTCCAGACGAGCGGCGTCTGCGCGTTGCTTGTAAGTCGACGCACCCAGAGGAACCGCCTCGGAGCCGGCAAAATAGTCAAGATCCACAATGCCAAGCCCCGACAACTGGCTGCCGAAGCGCGTGGCCATCGTGATGGCAAGATCAACCGCCACCTGCGCCGCAGGCGTCTCATCCAGCGCAACAAGCAAATTCTTCATGACACCTCTCTCCAGTGACAGACATGGCCGCGGCTCAAGGCCAATGTAATTGATCGCCCTCAATCCTCAAGGCAAGAAGTGAGGGAATTCACGCAGCACGGTCGCGGATTAATGATGCTCGAGCACCGAGAACACACATCCATCGCTGGGCACCTGCTCAACATGGATACGGTGCCATAATGCGAGGAACAGCAGCGACCATGCCACGGAACCGCCATCTCGGCCTTCAGAGGTCGACAGGCCAGAAAATACCCGCTCGACACTACCCGGTACGCACAGCGCCCTCACGCCATCCACCCGAGCCACCAGCGGACCCAGTTGAACCGCACGCGGAGCCATCCAGTCTGCAACCGGAACGGTAAAGCCGCGTTTGCGTGTGAAGGCACCGGCCACGGGCAGTGCACCGTCCAGCCATTTGCGCAACAGGTACTTGCCGGCACCGCGCCGGATCTTGAGCGAATCAGGCAGACAAAATGCAGCCTGCGTGACCGCACGGTCCAACAACGGGGTCCGGCCCTCGAGCGAGTGCGCCATGAGGCACCGGTCAAGCTTGGTCAACAGGTCATTGGGAAGCCAGTCGGCGCAATCCTGCGACTGCAGGCGCTGGAGGCCAGACCAGGACGTATTCGCAATTGACTGCTCCACGGAAGCAACGTCACGCCGCCAATCACCGCACGTCCCATTCAGGACATCCCGGCCATCCAGCAACCCTTTGGACCGAAGAGGCTTGCCGCCGAGCCACCAGGGGCGCAGGGCGCGCCGATAGCGGCCATAGCCGGCGAAGATCTCGTCTCCACCCTCGCCGCAGAGCACCACCTTGAGATCCTTCGCAGCCTCGTGCGCAAGAACATACGTCGGAATGACGGCGTAATCAGCAGCCGGATCATCCATCGTCGCAACAATCCGGGGCAGCCAATCCCAAAAGTGGTGCGCGCCAACCTCAACTTCGATATGCGCAGCGCCAACGCTCTGCGCAACCTCACGCGCATGGGCGCGCTCGTCCCGCGCAGCCGTTCCAGGAAAACCTGCAGTATAGGCTCTGACCGGCTTCTCGTTCAGCCGCGCCATGCACGCCAGAAGCGCCGACGAGTCGACCCCCCCCGAAAAGAACATCCCATACGGAACATCCGAGCGCTGATGCACCATCACGCTATCCATCAGGGCTGCATCAAGGCGCTTGAGCGCGGCATCCTCCCCGATGCGCTCTGGCGCACGCATGGGCAAGGCGGGCTCAAGCGCGCGCGACACGATGCGCCCCTTCTTCACGACAAGGACTTCGCCGGGGGCAACCCTTTTGATGCCCGAAAAAACAGTTTCTCTCCCGGTCGTGAACTGCAGTTGCAGCAACTGGCAGACACTGTCCTGGCGGACGGTCCGATCAAGACACCCTGTCGCCAGAATGGCCTGCGCTTCCGAGGCAAAGATAAGCCCCTCTGCTGTCTCAGCATAATAAAGCGGCTTGATCCCGAAGGGGTCACGCACCAGCACGAGGGACTCCGTCGCTGGATCCCAGATCGCCATGGCATACATGCCGCGCAGGTGCCGGACAAAGTCCAGACCGTGGGCAAGATAAAGATGCAACGGCGGCTCACAGTCGGATTGCGTGCGGAATGTGACCCCGGATAACTGGGCGCGCAACTCCACGTAGTTGTAGATTTCGCCATTGCAGACAAGCACGGTCCCGCCGGGACCATGGATAGGCTGTTCGCCCGTCTCAAGGTCAATGATCGAGAGGCGATTATGAGCGATGATAAGGCCAGGGGCGCTGAAGAACCCTTGCCCATCCGGTCCACGATGGGCAAAGGCCTGAAGCATGGACGCAATGGTTTGCGCCGACGGCTCCGATCCATCCAGGGTCATGAAACCGGCAATACCGCACATCAGCCCGCCACCCTTTCGAAGAAGGAGAGATAGGCAGACGTGACCGCATCCTCAGTGAAGCTCTCGAGATAGGTAAGCCGACCCTCTGAACCCAGCCGGAACCGCATCTGCATGTCACCTACCAGGTCGCTGATGGCTTTGGCCAGAGCAATGACATCGTCGATAGGAACGAGCAGGCCGTTCTTCGCATCGCGAATGAGGGAGCGCGGGCCTTGTGACGCCGCAGCAACCACAGGAAGCCCCTGCGCAAAGGCTTCGATCACGACGTTCCCCAGGGGCTCATGCCGTGACGGACAGACAAACACGTCGGCCGAGGCAAGCAGTCCCTCGACATCCTCCTGCCAGCCGAGGAACCTGATCCGCCCCGCGACACCCGTCTCATCCGCAAGCTGCCTGAGCGCAGCCTCCTCAGGTCCGTCCCCCGCGATCCAAAGATGGGCTTCAGGCACATGAACAAGGGCGCGCACAAGCGTATCGAAGGCCTTCGCCGCATGCAGACGCCCGAGCGCAACGAGAAGCGGCACGCCTTCCGGGGTCTGGAAGGTGGTACGTGCAACGGGAGAACTTTTGCGCGCACGCACGAAGTTCGGCAGGTAATGCGCCCGTCCGCGCGGCCACCCCTGCTTCACGATGTAATCAACAATGTCCTGTGTATTGCCGATCAGATGCGTGCAATGCCGGTAGTACTTGAGGTCGTAGTACCCGCCCAGGCGACCGCACAGAACTGCACGCGAGCGGGGCGTCTTGGCAGCAGCCCGGTTCATCCAGGTCAGGACCACGTCGCTGTCCTGCGCCGCAATCTCACGTCCCAGCTGCCACGACGTGAACAGGTCAAGCGGCCCGCCAAACGGCAGCTCACGAACACTCACGCCGGCTGCCTCAAGCCGGACACGGCGCTCGCTATCACGCCGGATCACAGCCCGTTGCGACAGGCCCCGCGCGGCCAGCGCGATAGTGAGCCGCTCAAAAAACGCCTCCGCGCCACCATGCGGTCGCCCAGCCATGACTTGCATCACACGCATGACGCTGCCCACGTACGGAAAATATCTGAAACAGTGGTGGGTGATGCAGGAATCGAACCTGCGACCCGCTGATTAAGAGTCAGCTGCTCTACCATCTGAGCTAATCACCCGCTGCAGCTGCCGGGAACCCGGACCGCGCGCCGCGCCGGATTCCGAAGAACCCACCGCGAAAGAGGCGTGCGTATACCAAGCACGCCCTCGCCTGTCCAGAAAAGCCT
>JBEIFU010000169.1:0-5928 GCA_040382295.1 Alphaproteobacteria bacterium | reverse complement strand
GCGCTCGGAATGCGCGCAGAGGAAGATGGCAGCCTGCTCCATCTTGCGGTCGGGAATGCCGGGCATCGCAACAAGAACCTGCCCCTCGAGCGAGCCCGGGGTTGGTGGCGTGGCCTGCCTTGATGCACTGAAGAAAACCATCCATTGATCCTAATCGTCTTGTGCGTCCCCGGGAAGGTGGCGGCGCACCATGGCCATTGAAATTGTTTGCTCGGGAGAACCGTCAAGCTTTGCGCTGAAACACGGCCCCTGCGTTCCGTGGACGGAGCGTTGCACGAAGTACACGGACTATTCCGCGCTGCGGGGCCTGCGACCCCTGAGAACACGAGCCCGACTATCCACAGAAACCTTCGGACACATCAAAATTGTGAGATCTGGTGGAGCAGGCCATAGAGGCAGTAGGGGAAACCCCCCCTTCACTGCTGCGGCATCTTCCGTCGCGTCGCCGTATGGCTTACATCACCGCCGTTGGACAGCTCACGTTTCGTGAAAGGACCGCCGCATGACCATCAAGGTTGGAGACAAGATCCCCTCCGGGACACTGACGCAAATGACAGACAAGGGACCAGCACCGGTCTCCACGGACGAACTCTTCTCGGGCAAGAAGGTCGTCCTGTTCGCCGTGCCCGGCGCCTTCACGCCGACTTGCTCGGCACGCCACCTGCCTGGATATGTCGAGCATGCCGCCGATTTCGCAAAGAAAGGCGTGGACAGCGTGGTCTGCCTTTCGGTGAACGATGCCTTCGTGATGGGCGCGTGGGGCAAGTCCCAGAACGCCGATGGGAAGGTTCAGATGCTGGCCGATGGCAACGCTGACTTCACCAGGAGCCTCGGTCTCGAACTCGATGCCACGAAATATGGCATGGGCCTGCGCAGCCAGCGCTACGCAGCGATCGTCGAGAACGGCGTCGTGAAGGCCCTCGAAGTTGAAGAGGGTGGCGCATTCAAGGTCTCAGCCGCCGAGAATATCCTCGGCAAGCTCTGACGGCCCAAAATTGGCCTGCCCCAGCCAGAAGGCCTTGGGGCAGGCTCAGCGGCCTGGCACGGCAGCGCGCGCCAAAGCATCCGCCTGCTCGTTCAGCTCATGCCCGTTATGCCCGCGCACCCAGTACCATGACACTTTGTGACGCGCGCAGGCTTCATCCAGCCGCTGCCACAGTTCCACGTTCTTGACGGGCTTGCGGTCGGCAGTCTTCCAGTCCCTGGCCTTCCAGCTCTTGATCCATTTCGTGATGCCGTCCTTCACGTACATGCTGTCCGTGTGCAGACTCACCTCGCAGGAACGGGTCAGCGCCTCGAGCGCTGCAATCGCCGCCATCAGTTCCATCCGGTTGTTCGTGGTGAGCTTCTCACCGCCCGACAATTCGCGTCGTGACCCACGAAAGAGCAGGATCGCCCCCCAGCCGCCCGGTCCGGGATTTCCGGCGCAGGCGCCGTCTGTATAGATCTCGACGTGGTTCATCCAGGCCACCCATAGGAAGCCGCGCCCGTTGCCCTCTGGTGGAAGCGAAGCTTTGAAAGATACTCGAGCGGATCCTTCACCGTCACGAGAGCGTGCAGATCCCGGTTCAGCCAGTCATGGAGCCGGGTCAGCAGGAACCGCAGGGCTGCCCCGCGCGCCAGCACGGGAAGCGCCGTGACCTCCGCAGCAGACAGGGGGCGTACCGCCCGATAGCTCGAAAGCAGGGCTCGACCCTTTGTGATGTTGAAGGCGCCGTCGGCCTCGAAGCACCACGCATTCAGCGCGACGGCGATGTCGTAGGCAAGCGCGTCGTTGCAGGCGAAGTAGAAATCGAAGATCCCGCTGAGCCTGCCATCCATGAAGAACACATTGTCGGGAAACAGGTCGGCATGGATGACACCCTCCGGCAGCCCCGCTGGCCAGCGTTCCTCCAGCAGCCGAACTTCGGCGATGATCGTCTGTGCAAGCCCCATGGCGACGCTGTTCGCGCGCGGCTCGCAGGTCTTGACCAGCGCCTTCCAGCCCTGCACCGACAGCGCATTCGCGCGATGCAGCAGATAATCACTACCCGCCAGATGCAGTCGCGCCAGCGCCGCCCCGACCTCGCCGCATTGCTGCACGTCGGGCCTGCGCGGGGAGAGCCCGCTCAGGAACGTCACGATTGCGGCGAGGCGGCCATTGAGCCTGCGCCATTGCTTGCCGTCGCGGGCCCTGACCGGAAGCGGGCAGGGAATGCCACGCGCCGCGAGATGCTCGAGCAGTCCCAGGAAATAAGGAAGGTCCTCTTCGTGGACCCGTTTCTCATAGAGCGTCAGGAAATAAGACCCGCGCTCGGTCCTGAGGAAGAAATTCGAATTCTCCACCCCTTCCGCAATTCCCTTGAACGAGAGCACGGGCCCGAGGTCGAAGGACTCGAGGAAGGCCCGGAGTTCGATATCGCTGACGTCAGTGTAAACAGCCATGGGTTGGGGTAATAAAGCGCCCGCTGGCAAAGTACAAATCCCCTCAGGCCTCGTCAGGTCAGCGCCCGGGGCAGGCGGAACTGAACCGTTTCGCGTGCCGTCTCCGTCTCCTCGACCGTGACGTCGAAGCGCGCGCGAAAGGCATCGATCACTTCGCGGATCAGCACATCGGGCGCGCTGGCCCCCGCCGTCAGGCCCACGGTCTTCACGCCCTCCATCATGCCCCAGTCGATATCCGAGGCCCGCTGCACCAGCGCCGAGCGCTTGACGCCGGCCCGCGACGCCACCTCGACAAGCCGCATGGAATTCGACGAGTTTGGCGCCCCGATCACAAGCACGACGTCCGAGCGGGGCGCGATGGCCTTCACGGCCTCCTGGCGGTTGGTTGTCGCGTAGCAGATATCCTCTTTGTGGGGCCCCGCGATCAGCGGAAAGCGCCGCTTGAGCACACCCGTGATCTCCAGCGTGTCGTCGACCGACAGCGTCGTCTGCGTGATATAGGCCAGCCGCTCCGGATCGGCTGCGACGAACGCCTCGGCATCGGCCACTGTTTCGACCAGTTTGACAGTGCCCGGCGGCAGCTGCCCCATGGTGCCGATGACCTCGGGATGCCCCGCGTGTCCGATCAGGATGATCTCAAGCCCCGCCGCATGATGGCGCTCGGCCTCGACATGCACCTTCGAGACAAGCGGGCAGGTCGCATCAAGCGCCATCAGCCGACGATCGCGCGCATGCACGGGCACCGACTTCGGGACGCCATGGGCCGAAAAGACGACGGGCGCACCCTCGGGCACGGCATCGAGTTCTTTGACGAAAACCGCACCCTTCTGTTCCAGGCCCTGCACCACATAGCGATTATGGACAATCTCGTGGCGCACATAGACGGGCCGCCCGTATTTCTCGAGCGCCCGCTCCACGATCTGGATGGCACGGTCCACCCCCGCGCAGAACCCGCGCGGTGCCGCGAGCAGGATGGTCAATGGCGCCTTGGAATCACTCGTCACAGGCAAGAGGTCCAGCTATCGGGAGTTGCAGGCCGCGGATGCCTGCAAACATAGGGAGGCTGACACCAAAATGCCATGCCGGGCAAATCCTTTGCACGCCGGGTAGACGCCGAACCGCCAGAAGGCATAGGGTCCCCCTCGGGTAACCACGAACACCCTGATCCTCGGCAGGTATCTCATGATCCGCACCGCATTCATCGCCGCAGCCTTTGCCCTGGCCGTGAACGCGCCGTTGGCTGAGGCCAGGCCCAAGGCGCGATCTGCTTGCCCCTCGGTCTCCATCCTGGCCGATGCCTCGCGCATGGCCGTGGTCCAGGGCACCAAGGTTGACCTCAAGGCCGAGATCGTCACGCCCCAGCTCGGCTGCAGCCTCGGCAAGTCATCAGCCCGCGCCAGCCTCAGCTTCATGGTCAAGGGAGCGATTGCGCCCGACGCTGCGATCGAGGCCCGCAAAGTCCCCTATTTCGTCGCCGTCATCGCAGGCGGCAAGGTTATCGAGAAGCAGATCTTCGACCTCAATCTTCCCTTCGCCGGTGCAGACCGCACGCTGTACGTGAAGGAATCGGTTGCCCGCGTTGATATCCCGATCGCACCCGGCACCAGCGCCGAGGATTACTCGGTCACCATCGGCTTCCAGCTGACCGAAGCCCAATTGGCCTGGAACCGAGCCAACACGCGCTGACCGGTCGCCCGCGATGCTTCCA
This sequence comes from Alphaproteobacteria bacterium, assembly GCA_040382295.1. Classification (GTDB taxonomy): domain Bacteria; phylum Pseudomonadota; class Alphaproteobacteria; order Micropepsales; family Micropepsaceae; genus SZUA-430. The sequence goes on along the minus strand of JBEIFU010000169.1, from coordinate 1,796 downwards.
AGCGTCCGGGTGACAGGCGCCTGCCATCCGCGCTAAACCCCGCGCTACCATGACATCGCTCACGAAAATCCTGTCAGGCCTCGCTGCAGAGGCCTTCGCCGCCGAGGGGCTCGACCCTGTTCATGGCCACGTCACCACGTCCGACCGCCCGGACCTGGCCCAGTTCCAGTGCAACGGCGCGCTCGCCGCGGCCAAGGCCGCCAAGGCCAATCCGCGCGCCATCGCCGAGAAGGTGCTCGCGCGCCTGAAGGCCGATCCCCGCTTTGCCCTGCTCGAGATCGCTGGCCCCGGCTTCATCAACATCAGCCTGACAGACACCGCCATTGCCGCGCACCTCACCGGCCTGCGCGACGACCCGCGCTGTGGCGTTCCGGAAAGCCCGACGCCCAGGACTGTCGTCATCGACTATGGCGGCCCCAACATTGCCAAGACCATGCATGTGGGTCACCTGCGCTCGCTCATCATCGGCGATGCCATGAAGCGCCTCTACCGCTTTGTCGGGGACAGGGTGATCGGCGACGTGCATTTCGGCGACTGGGGCCTGCAGATGGGCCAGCTCATCACCGAACTCAAGCGCGAGAAGCCGGATCTTCCCTATTTCGATGCCGCGCTGACGGGTCCCTATCCCGCGACATCGCCGGTCACGATGGACGACCTCGAGGTGCTTTATCCTCGCGCCTCGGCGGCCTGCAAGGCCGATCCCGCGCGTCTGGACGAGGCTCGCAAGGCAACCGCCGAGCTCCAGGCCGGACGTCCCGGCTACCGCGCCCTGTGGGAACATTTCCGCGCCGTCTCCTTCGAGGGCGTGCGGCGCGAGTTCTCGGCGCTTGGGGTCGAATTCGACTGGTGGAAGGGCGAAAGCGACGTCGACCACATCGTCGCCCCCATGGTGGCCGACCTCAAGGCCCGAGGCTTTGCCGAAGAGAGCGAAGGCGCACTTGTGGTGCGCATCGGCGAACCCACCGACAAGAAGGAGTTGCCGCCGCTCATCGTCCAGAAGTCTGACGGCGCTGCCCTCTATGAAACAACGGACCTCGCCACCATCGTCGACCGCGTCCGCACTGTCGATCCCGACCTGATGCTCTACGTGGTGGGCCAGCCCCAGCACGACCATTTCGAGAAAGTCTTCCGTGGTGCGCGGAAGACGGGCCTCGCTGGCAAGTCAGAGCTCGAGCATGTCGGCTTCGGCACCGTCAACGGCCCCGATGGCAAGCCCTTCAAGACGCGCGCCGGCGGCGTGGTCAAGCTCCACGACCTCATCGACCAGGCGCAGCAGGAAGCCCTCGCACGCCTCAACGAGGCCGGCCTCGCGACTGAATATCCCGAGAGTGAACGCCGCGAAATCGCCCGCAAAGTGGGCCTCGCCGCCATCAAATTCGCCGACCTCTCGAACCACCGGCTGACCAACTACATCTTCGACCTGACGCGCTTCACCAGGTTCGAAGGCGAAACCGGCCCCTACCTCCAATACGCCGCCGTCCGCATCAAGAGCCTGCTGCGCAAGGCCGACGCCACACCCCTCCTCCTCGACGACAGTCGAGGAGGGGGACCATCGCGCAGCGCTGGTGGAGGAGTAATTGCCGCCCCCGCAAATCCGGGGAATGGGGACCGTCGCGCAGCGCCCCCCTTGTTGTCCTCCCCCGCGTCAGCGGGGCAGGGGGACCATCGCGCAGCGATGGTGGAGGGGGCCTCCCTCTCCGACCCCGAGCGCGCCCTCATGCTCACCCTCGACCGCCTGCCGCATACGATCGACCAGGCCATCGCCAAGCGCGCGCCAAACATCCTTTGCGCCTTCG
>JBEIFU010000168.1:0-5942 GCA_040382295.1 Alphaproteobacteria bacterium | reverse complement strand
GATCACGGCAACGTCAGCTACCTTGGGGTGGTTGATGAGGATGTTTTCGGCTTCCTGCGGATAAATGTTGACGCCGCCCGAGATGATCATGAACGCTTTGCGATCGGTCAGATAGAGATAGCCATCCTTGTCGACGTAACCGACGTCGCCCAGCGTCGACCAGCCTTTGTCGTTTCGGGCCTCGGCGGTCTTCTTGGGATCGTTGTGATAGGAAAACTCGGGCCCGTTGGCAAAATAGATCGTGCCGGATTCGCCGACGGGGCACTCGTTCCCGTCTTCGCCGACGATGTGGAGTTCACCCAGCAGCGCCTTTCCGACTGAGCCCGGATGGGCAAGCCACTCCTGGCTCGTGATCGCGCAGAACCCGTTGCCCTCGGTGCCGGCGTAGTATTCGAAGATCACGGGACCCCACCAGTCGATCATCTGGCGCTTGACCGGGATCGGGCAGGGTGCGGCCGCGTGAATGGCCACCTTCATCGAGCTCACGTCGTATCTGCGTCGCACCTCCTCGGGAAGCTTCAGCATGCGCACGAACATGGTGGGCACCCACTGGCTGTGTGTGGTCCTGTATTTTTGCAGCGTAGCCAGGGCCTGCTCGGGATCGAAATGCTCCATGACGATGCTGGTGCCGCCGAAGCCGAGCACTGCCAGATTGTAGCGCAGCGGCGCTGCATGATAGAGCGGCGCGGGCGACAGGTAGACCGTGTTCTCGTCGAAGCCGTAGAGCATCTTGACCAGCATCGACAACGGGTTGGGCGCTCCGCCAACGAGGGGACCGCCCGTCAGCGGACGTTTGACCCCCTTGGGTCGGCCCGTTGTGCCGGAGGAATAGAGCATGTCGGTGCCTGGCGTCTCGTCGCCGATCGGCGACGTCGGCAGCGTCTTCAAAGCTGCTTCTGCACCCTGGTAGCCGTCCATCGTTCCGCCGAACATCAGCTTCTTCACGCCAGGCATGCGATGCCCCAGCTCGCGGGCAACATCGCCCATCTGATCCGAGGAAATGAACGCCTTCGCGGCGCAGTCGCCCACGATGTATTCCACCTCGCCGGTTGTCAGGCGAGAGGAGATGCAGGTGAAATAGAGGCCGGCGCGATGGGCGGCGACGCACACGGGCAGGTAGTGGACATTGTTCTCCATGAAGATGGCAACGGTGTCACCGGTCTGCAGGTTCAGCCCGCGGAACAGATGCGCGGCCTGGTTCGAGCGTTCCTCGAGTTGGCGATACGTTACGGTTTCGCCGGTTCCTGCCATGATGAACGCCGGTTTGTCGGGCTGGGATTGAGCGAAGACTGACGGATGCATCTTGGACCTTCCAGTTGTCTGCCCGTTTTCTTTATGTCCTTGCGCGGTTTGCGTAAAGCGCCTGCGACGGGTTTTTGCGCCGCGCGCGCCCCACGGATGGCGCTTTTCTCCAGCGGCAGTGTTGATAAGCTGCCGGCGTCGCGTCACCCCTCAAGGAAGAAATCCCATGAGCTATACGGAAATTGCCTATGACGTCGCGGACAACATCGCAACGTTGACCCTGCATCGGCCTGACAAGCTGAATGCCTTCACCGGCGTCATGATGGCCGAGATGATCGATGCTTTTGACAAGGCCGATGCGGACGATGGTGTCCGGGTTGTGATCGTCACGGGGGCCGGGCGTGCTTTTTGCGCAGGAGCCGACTTGTCGGCTGGCGCCAAGACGTTCGACTACGCGGCCCGCAGCGACCGCCCGGAAAAGGCCGGCGCCGAGACCAATGGCGAAGTCGACTGGAGCAGCGAGGCCGTGCGCGACGGCGGCGGGCGCCTCACATTGCGCATCTTCGAGAGCAAGAAGCCTGTCATTGGGGCGATCAATGGTGCGGCGGTTGGCGTGGGTGCGACGATGCAGTTGCCGATGGACATCCGCATCGCCAGCGAGGCCGCGCGCTTCGGCTTCGTGTTCGCGCGGCGCGGCATCGTGCCTGAGGCGTGCTCGAGCTGGTTCCTGCCGCGCCTGGTCGGCATATCCAAGGCGATGGAATGGTGCTCGACGGGTCGGGTGTTCGACGCCCATGAGGCGCTGGCTGGCGGTCTCGTGTCGAAGGTGGTGAAGCCCGAGGCCCTGCTTGAAACCGCGCGGGGGCTGGCGCGCGAGATTGCCGACAACACGGCGCCTGTCTCGATTGCCCTGACGCGCCAGATGCTGTGGCGCATGCTGGGAGCAGACCATCCGATGGAGGCACACAAGATCGACAGCCGCGCGATCTTTGCACGCGGGCGCCAGGGTGATGCGCGCGAGGGCGTGGTTTCGTTCCTCGAGAAGCGGCCGGCAAAGTTTCCGGACCAGGTCTCGAAGGATATGCCCGTGTTCTATCCGTGGTGGAGCGAGCGCAAATATTCCTAGGCCTCAACTGGCCTGCAGGTGCGGATGGTCCTCGCGGCGAAAGTGCCAGAGGCCTGTCCGCAGGCGGAAGACGATCCAGATGATCGCGACGCCCATGGGTATCGTCAGGACCGAGTTCAGGACGCCAAAGGACTGCGCGAGGGCGCCGAACAGAAGGGCGCCGATCGGAGAGCCGGCCATCACGGAGAATTGCTGCATCGACAGGACGCGTCCCAGATAGGCGGGGGGTGCAGCCATCTGGATCATGCCGCGCGACAGTGACATGGAGACGCCTGAACTCAGCCCCCAAAGAAACATCAGGGCCGTGAACACGTTCCTGTCGGGGAACAGCCACACGCACGTGAAGACTGCAATGTGGGTCAGGAAGAGCAGCATGATCAGCCTTCCTGGCCGCTCCACCGGCCGCAGGCGCGAAAGCACGAACGAGGACAGGGTCATGCCGGTCAGGAAGATCGTGAACTGGATCGACAGCATGGCCGAGCTGCCCTGGAAGACGTCGCGCACCATCAGGGGAATGCCGACGAGAAACATGCCGTTGAACAGGGGCGCGCTGATCGCCAGGTAGAGCATGAGGGTGCGCAGCCGCTCATGACGCCAGACCAGCTTGAAACCGTCCATCAATTCGCGGCCCAGTTGGCGCGGGTTGCGGCCTGTACGCCGGTGTTCCACGGGCGGTGTGATCGTCTCGACGCGCGACACCAGCATCGCGGCAAAGGTCATGAGGACAGCCTGGACGCACAAGAGTGACACCGCGCCGACATCGGAGGCCAGCGCAGCCAGCAACGTGCCGACCACCTGTCCTCCAAAGGTTGCAGCAACTGTCTGGACCGAGGCTTTCGCAAGGTCAGGCCCATGTGGCACGACATGCGAGAGCATGGCATCGCGGGCTGGAGTCGCAAAGGCAGTGATGGCGCTCAGCACGAAGATGACTGCCGTGGCCGTGAACAGCGTCAGCGTGCCCGTCGCGACAAGCAACGCGAGAGCCACGGGCAGCATGGCCATCAGCACCATGAGGCGCGGCAGATACTGCTTCAGGTTGCGGCCGTCTGCGACGGCGCCAGCCAGCAGGATCAGGAAGAAGAAGGGCAGGTTGGCGAAGGTTTGGGCGAGACCGACATTGATCTGGCTTTCCTTCAGTTGCTGGGTGATGAGCCATGGGAACAGGACCGACAGCATGCCGCTGGCGGCGAACTGGATCGACTGGGCCAGCAGATAGCGATTCAGTCCGCTGCGCGGCTCGACGTTCATTCCGGGCGGCGCTCCTCAAGCGGCGTGGCACGGATCTGGAGAATGCGGGTCCGCATCACGAGAAGCGCCAGAATGGCCGCCATGACCAGGGCAGGAAAGAGTGTTGCGGCACGCGCACCGACGCTCTCGACCACGACACCGGCCAGCAGCGCCCCGACCGACATGCCACCCGTGAAGCCAAGCTGGAAGATCGACATTACGCGGGCGCGCAAGGCAGACGGCGCATGTTCCTGCAGGGTCGTGCGCGACATCGAAATCATGACGCCGGCACCCATGCCCCAGATGAAGATCAGGCCGTAGAGGACAATCAGCGGAGCCTTGATGCTCAGCAGGGCCAGTACAATGGCGCCCGTCGAGACCGCGCCCACGATCAGGCGCCCGCGATGGACGATGTTGCCGATCCGGCTGATGGCAAACGATGACACGATGGTGCCACCCCAGAACGAGATTTGCAGGGTTGAGATTTGCCCGACATCGCCACCGAACTCCTCGCGCAGGATCACCGGCAGCACCACCATGAAGGAACCGATGTAAAGGACCCCGATCGACAGGGTGAGCACCGTGACCGGGAACAGCGCCTCGGAAGCGCGCACCGCGCGCAGCCCCGCCCGGATGCGCTGCCACTGCGAGCCTTCATCAATGACGTCATGCGGCCTCGCATGAGTCAGGGGGCTGAGACGCCAGGCTGTCCACAGGCCGATGCCCTGGGCGATGGCCTGCGACAGGATGATCGCTTCCGGTCCCGTCAGGGCGGCAAAGCGTGCCAGCAGCATGCCTGCGATCTGCGCAAGGAACTGGATCCCCACCATGGTGGTCACGGCGCGCTGGAGATCCCCGTGTCCGTTCGGACCCAGGACATCGCCCAGCGTGGCTTCGCGCGCAGGCAGGATGAAGGCCGTGACGAGGCCGATGGCGAGGCCATAGGCGATCAGCCATTCATAGGCCAGCGCGCCCTGCCACAGGATGACGACAAGCAGCAGCGGCGGCAGCGTGGCCGCGCCATGAAGCAGCATGAGCAAGCGGCGTCGGTCGAACCGGTCAGCCACCGCCCCGCCCAGCAGCATGAAAGCGGCCGAAAGCAGCGTCAGCGACGTTTGGGCGAGACCAATCTGATTCGCCGGTGCCTGCAGGACGGTCGTCACAAGATAGGTGAACATCACCGTCTGCACGCCCTGCGCATAGAACCAGGTCGCCGTACCCCCGATGTACCAACGGTACTGGCTCACCCCCGCCGTGTTAGAATCTTGCATCAGCCCTCGATGTGTCCCGGAAATCGATAGCAGGTGTGACGGACGATCCCAAGTGTGCGTTCGACACTTTCGGCCGGTGAAACAATCATGGTAGGGGACATGCAGTCAGGATCACCGTGACGGCACCGACTCCGGCCCCAAGCGAAGGCTGGAAGCACGCCACCCGTCCCTTGAACCTCAGACCTCGGAGCTCAGAGGCGCGCGATGCCAGACATGGCGGTCATCAATTTCGTTTTGGGCGTGGCCTCACTGCTGCTGCTGGTGAGCCTGCTGGTCCCCCTGTCCAGGCAGGTCCAGGTTCCCTTCACCGTGCTCCTGGCGCTGGTCGGGATCGGGCTGGGCTTCCTGCAGTCGGCAGGCAATGGCGCCGACGGGGCGGGTAGCATACTCGGTACGCTGGACATGCCTGCCGAGGCGTTCCTTTATGTCTTCCTGCCGCCCTTGTTGTTCGCCGGTGGCCTGACCGTGGACGTGCGGCGGCTATTCGACGATATCGCGCCGGTGCTCATGCTGGCAGTTGTCGCGGTGCTCGCCTGCACGGCAGCGGTCGGTTTCGCCCTGCACTGGGTTTCAGGCATGGACCTGATCCTGTGCATGATCATCGGCGCCTTGGTGGCCACAACAGATACGGCCGCCGTCCTCGGCATCTTCCGGGACATCGGCGCACCGAGCCGGCTCTCGGTCATCGTCGAGGGCGAGAGCCTCTTCAACGATGCGGCCGCCATCGCCCTCTTCGTGGTGCTGCTGGCGGTATTCACCGGTGCTGGCGAGGTCAGCTTTCTCTCGGGCACCGTGGCTTTCGTCCAGGGCTTTCTGGGCGGGCTCGTGCTGGGCTACGTCATGGCGCTCCTCGCCGGCTTCCTGATCAGCCAGTGGCGCGGTGCCGCGGTCACGGAGATCACCCTGTCCGTGGCCTTCACCTATCTCATCTTCGTCCTTGGTCAGTGGTACCTCGGGGTCTCGGGCATCATTGCCGTCGTCACCGCAGCGATGGTCTTCGCCGCCAACGTGCGCACGCGCCTGTCGCCCGGCACGTGGGAGACGCTGCTGATCACCTGGCGCCAGCTTGAGTTCTG
>JBEIFU010000167.1:0-5957 GCA_040382295.1 Alphaproteobacteria bacterium | reverse complement strand
TTCGACCCGCAGCGCCAGGGCGTCCATGTCCTGGTCGTTATCATAGACCGGCACATCCAAGTGGGTCTCATGCGTGGCAAAGCCGTTGAAAGCCTTGAGCATCTCCAGCCCCTCAAGCCGCACGCGCCCGCCCTGGTTCAGTGCAAGCGAGGCAAGCACGGCTGGCAACGCGTGGACGTGGGAAATGGCACCCGCGTGCGGCACCGTTCGATACACCATGTAATGAAGAGGGGCTTCGGCAGACTCGCGCGGGTGACGTTCGCCACGGATCGAGGCGGCAATCACGCCCTCGGGCGTGAGCTGCGTCTTGTCACTGCCGGAAGCGGTAACGGCACAGGTTTGACTGTCGATGCGGACCGAGAAATTGCCGCTGGTCGACGGGATCCAGTTGCGCGCGCCGGCGTGATGGGCAAGGCGGATCACCTGGCCAAGAATCTCGTCTGTCAGGCGGCTGTCAGTGCCCATGTGGCCAACCCTCCGGTTCGCGGCAATGTGATATGGGTATTGGCCGTTCAATGTCATCCCCCCGCTCGTTCGGCAAGGCCTCGCGGGCTTGAAAGAAAAAGGGCCCCCGGGGTGGTCACCCCGAGAGCCCTCCATGGCCCAGTCTGGATGGCTAGCCGCCGCCGCGGATCTCGGTCCAGAACTTCACGATGTCGTCCTTGTTCTTCAGGCGGACCTGGAAGGTGCCTGCATTAAGGAAGCCCTCGACATCGCGCGAGAAGTTGATCTCCTTCAGCTGTTCGTCCGTGTAGTCAGCGAAGATTGTCGTGTTGGCCGGGCCATTGTTCAGCTGGTCAAGCTGGTACTTCATGGCTTGGGCCGACAGGCCGCTGTCGATGACCGCATAAGCCTTCTCCAGGTTCTTGGCTTCCGCGTGGACAACAAGGCCGCAGACATAGGTAAACATGCCGCCGGGTGGGTTCATGAACGCAACCGGCTTGCCTTCGCGCTTCAGCGAGGCGTGGGTCTGGTTCCACGTGACGGCCGCCACGACCTCGCCGGAGGCCAGGCCCTGCGACAGGGACGTTTCATCGGACGAGATGAAACGCGCATTGGCCACGAACTCACGCAGCTTGCCCTGCACCGTCTCCCAGTCCTGTACGCTCATGTTGTAGGGATCGACACCCCACGTCTTTGCGATCAGGGTGACCGTGTCATCAACGCCGTCCAGGCCGGCGATCTTGCCCTTGTATTTCGGGTCGAAGAGGATCTTCCAGCTCTCCTTGCCGACATATTCGGGCGCAAGGTCGGTACGGTAGGTGACCGAGGTGTTTGCCCAGTACTGCGGGATGAACCAGGCCTCGGTTTCGGACTTCATCATGCCCGGGATCTTCTTGAGGGCGTCAGGAATGTCCTTCCAGTACTTCAGCTTCGTCACGTCGATGGGCTGAATGAGGCCCGCCTCCTGCCAGCGGCCGAACTCATACGAGCAGGGCGCCATGACGTCGGGCTTGTAGCCTGCGCGCATCTTGGTGAAGGCTTCGTCTTCGTCGGCCCAAATCGCCGTGCGAGGTTCGACGCCATACTTCTCCTTGTACTCGGCGAGGAACGGTGGGTCGGCCCAGTTCTCCCAGGTGAACAGCAGCGGTTCGCTCTCTGCAGAGGCTGCCGTCGGCGCTGCATCCGTTGCCGGTGCCGCGGGTGGTCTCATCTGCGTGTAATAATAGATGCCACCGCCGACAAGGACGATCGCGAGTAGGGCAAGTAAACGGTTCATCTGGCTTCTCCTTGCAGTCCAAGGCTCAGGCTATCACAAAAAAAACATGCGGCCCACTTGCGCGGGCCGCATGCACAGACACGTCATGAGTGACGGGTCAACCAGCTTACTGGGCTGGCGGAGCAGCCGGAGCTTCGGCCGGAGCTTCCGCCGGCGTCTCAGCCGGAGCGCTCATCGGCGTTTCGGCCGGAGCCTCAGCCGGAGCAGCTTCACCCTCGGCAGCCGGAGCGGCATCGGCCGGAGCGGCTTCGCCTTCGGCAGCCGGAGCGGCATCAGCCGGAGCGGCTTCGCCTTCGGCAGCCGGAGCGGCGTCAGCCGGAGCTTCCGTCGCTGTCGCGTCGGTGGCTTCGCCTGCCGGCTTCTGATTCATGTAGAAGTAGGCAGCGACCGCCAGGATGACGACCGCGATAAAGAGAAACAAACCAGTCCTATTCATACTTCTCTCCATTTATGGCCGTCATGGTGGCCATCTGTCCCCTCGTCGCGCGCCGGTCAACGTACCTGCCTTGCGGGCCTGTTGAAGCAGCCTTGGCCGCCAGACACGCAAGATCATTCGCACGTCCTAGCGCGACTTGTTTCGGACTTTAATCAGTTCGCAAAACGTGAACAAGCGGAGCGATGGTCGCAGTCTCGGGCTTTCTGCCGCACCCCCAGACGGCTTGCGAAGCAGGGAATCTGGCTCTTTCGCTTGTGCACTGCAACAACCCAAGGCCTAGGATCTTTAACACTTTTCGATGAGTGTCGAGGGCGAAATCAGGGCGTTCGCACCCGTTCGGTTGTGGCGCTGCCAGTCGATGCCCGCGCTCGGGGAACTCAGCTTCGCTTCGCGATTGGAAGCGTGAAGCAGACGCTGGTGCCGATCCCGGGCTCGCTTTCAATGGTCAGCTTGCCGCCGTGAAGGGCAATCAGAGCGTTGGAGGCTGCCAGGCCAAGTCCGGTGCCACCCTTTCGGGAGGCATTGGTAGATTTCTCAAGGCGCTCGAACGGCTTGATGATCCGCGACAGGTTCGACTGCTTGATGCCGATACCCGTGTCGTGGATCCACACCGATGCCTGATCGCCAAGCATTCGTGTTTCGACCGTCACAAATCCTTCAGCTGAGTTGTACTTCAGCGCGTTCGACAACAGGTTGGCCATCACGTCTCGGATCGCGGATTTGTCTGCAAGCACCAGCGGCAGATCCCGCAAGTCTTGCCTGAAAATGATCCCGGCAGCGGCCGCCTGATCCCTGAACGAGGCAATGGACTGCGTGACAATCAAGCCAAGGTTCGCGGGCGCGATATCGAGCTCGAGTGTCCCCGACTCGATGCGCGCCATGTTCAGCACTTCATCGATGAGCTTCAGCAAAGCCTCGCCGCTACTGTGGATGTCCGAAGCATAACTGATATAGCGAGGCGGCAGGGGGCCAAGCACCTCGTTTCGCATGGCGTCCGAGAAGCCCATGATCGCATTCAGCGGCGTCCTCAACTCATGGCTCATATTGGCCAGGAACTCGGTCTTTGAGCGGCTGCCTTCTTCTGCGCGAACCTTCTCGGCTTCAAGTCGCGTCGCGATCTCGCCGAGTTTGAGCGCCTGCTCCTGAAGCTGGCGATGTGACGCCTGAAGTGCGTCTTCGTGCTGTTTCAGCGCGGTGATGTCTGTCGCGACCATGATCCGCGCTTCCGGCGTGGCTTGCCTCTCGCTCACCAGAAGCCAGCGATCATTGGCGCGCTGCAGCTCGACGGTCCCTGCCGACGTGCCAATGTCGCTCTTTCCATGGCTGCGGCCTTCAATGCTGAGCGGCGACCCAAGCGCCCGACCGATCAGGTTGCTTCGTGTATCGCCGAGTTTGGCTTCCCTGAGGCCGTAGAACTCCATGAAGCGTCGGTTGCACAGGACCAGGCGCTCCTGGCGATCCCATAGCACGAAGGCCTCGGCCGCATTGTCGAAGGCCGCCTTCAGGACACGTTCGGTTACATCGAGCCGTTCGGCAGCACTCTTCTGATCGGATATGTCGAGGGCAATACCAGACAGGCGCGGTGTTTCCGCTCTCAGCGTTCGGTAGATCTGGCCTTTTGCGCGTATCCACACATAGCCGCCATCATCACGTCTGAGGCGGAAGGTTTCGTCGTAGTCCGAAGCCCCATCGCGGATCGTCTCTTCGATATTGCGGATGGCTCTCTGATCCGCCGGGTGCAGGCGCTTCTCGATTTCATCAACGTCGATCAGGCGTGGCTGGCTGCCCTGACCGAGGAGAGCGTTCATCGCGCCGGACCAGTACATTTTCCGGCTCTCGACATCCCAGTCCCAGATGCCGCAGCGTGCGCCGCTCACGGCGAGCTCGAAGCGTTCCTCGGTCTGGCGCAGCGCCGAGCGCGAGCGCGAGGCCTGCTCCATCTGGTTGAGCAATGCCCAAGCGAGCGCCGCACCCAGCAGCGAGGGGCCAAAGATCACGATCGACCAGAGCGGCAGATAATCAGTCCATGATGACAAGGCGGCGCCTGCCCGGGCAATCGACACGATGCGCAGGTCATAGCCGGGGATCTGCACGGCTGACGCAAGGTAACGCTGGCCCTCGTGATCAAGCTCGCGGCTGAGGGGGCTGCTCGAGATGCCGGGCGGAAGCGAGCTCAGCACTTCACCCAGCAGGCTCGCCGGCGCGCTGTTTCGTTCCGTCTGGGCAATGGTGCGCGAGTAGCTGTCAACGATGAAGAGACCTTCCTTGCGCGCCCCCCTGATGCCTTCAAGGCTTGCAATGAGTGCATCCGTGTTCAGGACGGCAACATGGATGCGATCGGCGCCGTCTGGAGCCTTGATGGCGATGCCGAGAGATCCCAGCCTCGATTGCGGCACATCGATCGCCCCCGAGACGAACGGTGCCTCGGGGCGCGCCATGAGGCGCTGCAGCAGGCCACTTCCCGCAAGGCTCCACGGTTGGGAGGGCATGCCCGACTTGTCCCAGTAGACGTCGCCATTGGAGTCGACTGCGATGACGTTGGACAGGCCCGGGTCCGACACGACGGCCGCCGTGCCCGGCGCGGCCGCAATGGCCGCGATCGCCGTCTGGCGCGTCCGGTCAAGCGACAGCCCCATCAGCCTGCCTGACAGCGAGACGAATTCCCGGAAGCCCTGTATGTCCCGCTCGACCTGTTGTGTCGTCAGGATGTGCTCGCGACGCATCTGGATGGCGGTGGCTGCAGCGATCGACAGGATCGTTGCGAAGGTCCCCAGGATGATCCAGGTCGCGGTGCTGTCCCTGGAACCAAGCCTCAGCCGTGATGCGAGGCGTCCCGCTCTCGCGATGCTCGAGGCTTCCTGCGTGGCGCTTGCCATTCTTTCACCCGGATCCGAATCAAGTCCCCGCCGGGATTATGTCCCGGCCCGGGGGCTTGTCACCCCTCGCGCCGGCGTTTGGCCTGGGGGCGTGGCCGATGTGTTGTCGGCGACGGCTCAGCCCAGGGTCTTCTCGACGATCTCACTGACATTGCGCGACAGCCCCTGCACCGCGGCAATTCGGGAAAGCTGCCCGCGAATCGAGGCCTGGCGTGCCTGGTCGAACCGGCGCCAGGTCTCGAAGGCACCGCAGAGCCGCGCCGCGACCTGGGGATTCACGCCATCCAGCTTCAGGATCGTATCGGCGAGGAAGGCATAGCCCGACCCGTCCGCCGCGTGGAAGCGCAACGGATTCCCCATCACAAAGGCACCGATCAGGGACCGCACCCGATTCGGGTTGGCGATGTTGAATGCCGGGTGGCCCGTCAGGGCCCGGATCCGCTCCAGCGTCTCGGGACTGGAGGATTGCGCCTGGATCGACATCCACTTGTCGATGACCAGCGGGTTGGTCTTCCAGCGGTCGTAGAAACTGTCCAGCGCCTCGCGCCCCTCCTTGCCCGTCATGTCGACGAGACAGGCGAGGCCCGCAACGCTATCGGTCATGTTGTCAGCCGACCGGAAGTGCTCGGCCGCGAGGCCACGGGTCGCCTCGGTATCGTCGGCCGTGAGGTAGCGCAGACACGTGTTGCGCAGCGAGCGCCGTCCCGCAGACACGGCGTCAGGCGCGTAAGGCTCGTTCGATTTCAGGCTGGCATAGATCTCGTGCAGCTTGCCCTTGTAGGTCGCCGCGAGTTCCCGGCGCAGCGTTTCACGCGCCAGATGGATCGCATCGGGGTCAGCCTCGTCGATAACCTGGGACAGCTCCATCTCGCTCGGCAGTACGGCAGCCATGGCCGTGAAGGCTGGATCACGGCGCATGTCTGCC
>JBEIFU010000166.1:0-6144 GCA_040382295.1 Alphaproteobacteria bacterium | reverse complement strand
GGCCCGATCGCCTTTCGCACGGCCTCGAGATCACAGAATGCCACCTGGTCGAACCCGTCGACCTTGGGCCCGAAGCCATCGAGATATTTCTTCTGCCCGCCGGCAGCGATCGTCGCCAGCGTCCGCCCATGAAAGGCGCCTTCAAATGTCACAAGCCGATAGCGCTGCGGCTCGCCCCGCTGCGCATGATGTTTGCGCGCCATCTTGATCGCGCACTCGAGCGCCTCCGCCCCCGAATTCGAGAAGAAAACCGTGTCGGCAAAAGTCAGCTCGACCAGCCGCTCCGCCAACCGCTCCTGCGCAGGAACACGATAGAGGTTGGACGTATGCCAGAGCTTCTGCGCCTGTTCGGTCAGCGCGCGCACCAGCACGGGATGGGCATGCCCCAGCGCATTGACCGCAATCCCGGAGCCAAAATCCAGATAACGACGACCCTGTGTGTCCACAACATGGCAACCCTCGCCCCGCTCCAGGGCAATCGGCGCGCGGGCATAGGTCGGCAGGACAGGCGTGATCACAACAGCCCTCTCGTATTCCACTTGACGCGAAGTGGGCCATCTTATGGCAAACAGCCCCGCGCTGCAGCAGGGCCATTCCGCGCAACCTTCCGGCTCGTTAACCATTGTGGTTGAAGAACAACTATCCCCAACAACTAGATATCGGGCCGCCACAATTATCTTGTAGTGTGAGCATAGTCGCCTACTATGTCTGGGGTTTAACCATACTGTCCAGGCAAAGGGAGTACCGGATGAGTTGGACGGATGAGCGCGTAGAACAGCTCAAACAGCTCTGGTCTGACGGACTAAGCGCCAGCCAGATTGCCCGCCAACTCGGTGGGGTCACCCGTAACGCAGTCATTGGAAAAGTGCACCGTCTCGGGCTGGCAGGTCGTGCGACACCAGCTCGCACCGAGCGCCCCCGTGTCCCGACCCAGCGTCGCCAGCTGCGCCCGCGCCCGGCACCCGTGGTTCAGCAGCCCATCGTCGAAAAAGCCCCGCTCATCGATGAGCAGGGCCGCAAGACCACGGTCCTGACCATTAACGACCGGATGTGCAAATGGCCCATCGGCGACCCATCCAAGGCAGACTTCCATTTCTGCGGTCACCCACCAAAGCCCGGCTCCCCCTATTGTGAAGCGCACTGTGTGAAAGCCTTTCAGCCTACGCAAAATCGCCGGGAGCGGGACCGGGAACGGGAGTTCAGGCGCTACCTCATTCGCACTTAGGCCGCCTCTGAAGAAGCCAGAATGAACGAACGGGGAAGCAGGTGCTTCCCCGTTTTGCATTTGGCGTTCTCACTCTCGCAGACGCGCGGAACAGACCCAAGCCCTACCCGGCCAGCGAGGTATCCAGCGAATATCCAGCAGAGCGGACAGTCCGTATCGGGTCAGCCTCGCCGCTCTCGGTCAGCGCCTTGCGCAGGCGCCCGATATGGACGTCCACCGTGCGTGCATCGACATAGACGCCACTGCCCCAGACAGCATCAAGCAACTGCTCGCGACTGAACACACGCCCGGGATACGAAAGGAAATGATCAAGCAGCTTGTATTCCGTGGGGCCGAGGTGAATGTCACGCCCGGCCCTTCGCACCCGATGCGAGCTGCGATCGATCGAGATGTCCCCGAAGGAGACGATATCTTCGGCAAGCGCCGGCCGGATCCGCCGCAAGACCGCACGAATGCGCGCCAGCAACTCGGTCATCGAGAACGGCTTCGTCAGGTAATCATCGGCACCCGTATCAAGCCCGCGCACGCGATCGGCATCCTCGCCCCGCGCCGTCAGCATGATGACCGGCAGGTTTTTCGTCTCGACCCGCGTCCTGAGCCGCCGGCAAACCTCGATGCCAGAGACCTTGGGCAGCATCCAGTCCAGCACCACGAGATCTGGCTGCACCTCATCCACCTGCAGGAGCGCCTCTTCCCCATCATGCGCCTCGCTGACACGAAAACCCTCCTTCTCGATATTGTAGCGCAGGAGCGTCGACAGGGACGGATCATCCTCCACGATCAGGACCAGAGGTTTGTTCGCACCGCTCATGAAGCCATTCCGGAAAGGGGGTTAGCCGACGCCCGTCGCACTGACCAAGGTTGTTGAAGTCATGTCACTCTTGGGGCGGGCATCGGTCATCTTGGAACCCGTGACGATGTAGCTGACCGTCTCGGCAATATTGGTCGCATGATCGCCAATCCGCTCGAAATTCTTGGCAATGAATAGAAGGTGGGTCGCCGGGCTGATCGTCTTTGGATCTTCCATCATGTAGGTCAGCAGCTCACGAAACAGGGAATTATAGATCTCGTCGATCTCATCGTCACACTTCCACACAGTCATGGCTGCGTTCACATCGCGCCTGGCATAGGCATCGAGCACGTTCTTCAGCTGAGCGAGGGCCAACCGGCCCATGCGTGCAAGGCCAAGGACCAGATTCTGGTCCGTCACGTCGCGGGAGACGACAATGGCGCGCTTGGCCACATTCTTCGCCAGATCGCCGATGCGTTCCAGATCGACCGAGATCTTGAGAGCACCGAGCGTCTCGCGCAGGTCAGACGCGAGGGGCTGGCGCAGGGCCAGCAGGCGAATAGCCTGGATCTCGACCTGTGCTTCAAGCGCGTCGATTTTGGCGTCCAGCTCGACGATCTTCTCGGCCAGGCCCAGGTCACGCCGGGCCATCGCTTCGATGGCGTCGGTGAGCTGCGTCTCGCACAGCCCACCCATCTGTTCGATGGCGGTAGCCAGCGCCTCGAGCTGGTCCTGGAATGATTTGACGATATGTTCGGGCATGGGTCCTCGCTATGACGAAACGCACGTAGGGCGGGTCCCGGTGAGCAACCCCATCACAACGCGCAGAGGCATAGGATAGGGATTGAGCGCCTGTGTGACAAATGAATGAAGTTTTTATGATGATGTCAGGAGCCCGGGCCGGGGCGCCTCGCCATTACCGGCCACCGTCGCAAGCGGCAGGAACACATTGAACGTAGACCCCTCCCCAAGCTGACTCTCGATCAAGAGCCGGCCGCGATGGCGATTGACGATGTGTTTCACGATGGCAAGGCCAAGCCCGGTGCCACCAATTGCCCGACTGCGCTTTACATCCACCCGATAAAAACGCTCGGTCAGACGCGGAATGTGCTCCCGCGCGATGCCCTCGCCATGATCCCTGACCGACAGGACCACCGCCGGCGAAGGGCCGGGTTCGCCGGGACCGGCACGCCGTGTCCCCAGCTGAACGGTCACCGCCGTATGCGGCCGACCATACTTGATGGCATTGTCGACAAGGTTCTGCACAACCTGAAAAAGCTCGTCCTTGTCTCCCACGACATTGGGCAGCGACACGGGCTCTACATAGTCGAGCTGGATATTCGCAGCCACCGCCATGGGCTGCATGGCGCGGACAGCATCCTCGACGACATCGCCCAGATTGACGCTGCTCGACGGGCGGACATGTTCGTTGAGTTCGATCCGGCTGAGCGAAAGCAGGTCATCGATCAGACGACGCATCCGGCCAGCCTGCTCGCTCATGATCCCGAGGAACCGATCCCGCGCCTCCGGATCATCCTTCGCATGCCCGCGCAGCGTGTCGATGAAGCCCGTCAGCGATGACAGGGGCGTTCGCAGCTCGTGACTGGCATTGGCCACAAAATCCGCGCGCATCTGCTCCACGCGCTGGGCTTTTGTCATGTCCTGAAGAACGAGAAGCACCGCGCGGACGGACCCATCGGGAGCATCGACAGGCGAGAGCTCCGTCTCGAACACCTGTTCAGGCGTACCGACCAGTGCAAACGAGACGCGCTGGACGCCGCGCCCGGCGAGCACGAGTTCCAGCGCCGCCAGCACCTGCGGGGCCCGGATGATGCTGGCCAGATGCTTGCGTGGCTCAGCCACACCAAGAAGACCATCCATCGCTTCGCTGGCGACGATGATGCGCCCGGTCTGGTCCGTGAGCACGGCAGGGCTCGACAGCCGCCGCACGAGATCTACCGCAGGCAAGTCCATGCTGGATTGAACCGGTAGGTCGGGCATGGTCACGGCCTCGGCCGCAGCCGTCGTGCTGGCAGCCGGCATGGGATCCGGCAGACTTCGCACAAATCCGAGGCGCGCTACCGCGAAAGCCGTGACGGCGACCGCAAGGATGAGGCAGAACGTCCATTGTTGCGTCCACGCCCCGATCAGGAACAAGGCAATCCACGAGGCGACAAGCACCCACTTGATGTCATCGAGCCGGACTGCGATGGGAGAGCGAGCCCGGCGACGTGAGGGGCCCGGGGACACACTACCGCCCGCCAACCCGCCGGTCTCTGCACGCGGACGCGTGCTGTCTGCATGAACTGCCATGTCAGGTCCCTCGTCCCATGCGGAAGTGTGCGGCAAGCCCCTGGAGCGCCGACGCGGTTCGTCGACGCGAGACCACAACAGCCACGCCGCCGCGAGCTTTGCAAGCAGCGCTGCGATGAACACTTCCTCGAAACCAAGGGACTGCGCAAGATACCCGCCGGCGATCACCCCGACCACCTGCACCAGGGACTGGGCCGAGTTTACCATCGCGATGCGCATCGGCAGGTCTTCGCGCACGCCAAACTCGAGCACCATGTTCTGCGCCGCAATGAGGAAGCCGGCATAGCCGGCGCCGATCCCGACAAAACAGAAGACGACTGAAGGAAGGTCTTGCGCCAGCAGCAGCCCGATTGTCGATCCAGCCCAGAGCAGCAGCGAAGGGACGAACACGGCCTTGAAACCGAGGCGGTCTGCAAGCCACCCCCACCCCAGATTGGCCGCCGTCTGCGACGCCAGCAGGGCCAGGGACAGCAGGCCGATCACCTCGCCCGTCAGACCCTGCGTGCGTTCGACGAAGAGGATGTAGAATGGCAGGGCCAGGGTGCCCAGCGTTGCAAGGGATTGCGCCCAGAAATAGGCAGCAAACCCGTGGTCGCTGAGCAAGGCAGGAATATCGCCGATCCGTTCGCGGACGCTGACAGGATCGCGCACCTGGGGCGCATCCGGCTCGCGCACCAGATAGAGAAGCGACAACCCCGCCGCGGTCAGCACGAAGGCCAGGAGGAATGTCGACGCATATCCGTTGCCCAGGGCGTTCGACTCGACCAGATAGCTGCCGCCCACAAACGCCACCGCAGACGCGGTGACGCCACCCAGGAAGTTCCTGAGCCCGACAAGCATGCCGCGTCGTTCCGCCGGGATCGTCTTTGTGAGCAGAACATTCCACAAGACATTCTGCATGCCCGAGAAGACACCGAGCAGGCCAAGAAAGAAGGCGAAGACATAAAGGGCGACGGCAGGCGGCAGGAGAAACCCGGCAAGGGCAAGCCCCAGCACCGAGAGGCGCATCATCCAGCCATAGCGCAGCCCCAGATCCACGATGCGACGGCGATGCTCGATCGACGTCGCGCCGTAGATGCTGCTGACAAAGGCCCCGAGGTGCTGCATGGCCAGGACGAGACCGACAGTCGAGGCCGAGCCTGAAAGAATGAACACATACGCAGGCACGAAGGTCGGCGCATTGACAAGACGAAACCCCGTCATCGCCAGCATGCCGTGGGCAAGCTGGCTCAGGTAGTTTCGCGTCAGGTTCGCTTCCATCTCGGCGCGAAACCTGGCCTCCTCGTCATGCTCTCCCGCCACGCCTGGCCGTCTCTCTCGGTTATGTCCCTGACATGCAGCGACTTAAACCATGCAGGCCGGAACGCACATGCGTCTTTTGTGGCATTCATCACAGCATGATGCACATCGAAGATCGGAAAACCGCGCACCCAGGGCAAGGCACCCAGCTTCCATTGCTGCGAGCCACCCCCTATGGTCACCCCATCGGATTAACCACACCTCGGAGCGGATCGATGCGCACAAGGATCGGAGCATGCGCGGCACTTGTCCTGGGCCTGGCCGCGTGCGGGAACCCCGCGCCGGCACCACAGGAAGAAAAGACCTCCGCAACCGACACAAGCTCGAGCGGAACCACCGGGGCAACCGAGGCCACCGCCCCGGCGCCTGCGACCGCAACGCCTGACGCCTGCGCCCTTGTCACCGCAGCCGAGCTCGCCGCCATCTTCCCGGGCCGCGACTTCAGCAAGACCCCGCCCGCGCCACGCAACACGCCGGGCGGCCCACGCCGCAACGCAGTCTCGGCCTGTACCTTCGT
>JBEIFU010000165.1:0-6161 GCA_040382295.1 Alphaproteobacteria bacterium | reverse complement strand
TGTATAGCGTTTATCGGCCATTTTCAGAAATAAAATTTCAGGACTGCGTAATTCTGTGAATAATCCGACGCCCGCGGAGGTAACCTGGATCGTCACCGATGGCCGACCGGGCATGCTCAACCAGTGCCTTGGGCTTGCCGAGGCCGTCGGGCTGCCGATCGAGAGCAAGATCGTGCACCCGCGTTTTCCCTGGACGCTTCTTCCGGTAACCACCTGGCCCATGCCGGGCCTGTCCCTCAAGCCCGGCAGCTCAACCATGCAGCCACCGTGGCCCCGCCTTGCCATTGGCTGCGGGTGGCGAAGCATACCCTTCCTGATCGATATCAGGAAACGATCCGGCAATCGCACCATGACAGTCCAGTTACAGGACCCACGGATCCCGACAAGCGCATTCGATCTTGTCATTGCGCCGGAGCATGACGAGCTCAAGGGCGACAATGTGATCTCCATCATCGGCAGCACCAACCGCATCAGCGCAGCAAACCTCGAGGCAGCAGCCAAGCGCTGGCAGATGCTGGTTCAAGCCTGCCCCTCTCCACGTATAGCCGTGCTCGTCGGCGGCAGGTCGAAGGCACATCGGTTCAACAAGGCTGATGCAACGGCACTCGGCGACCAGCTGCGCAACCTGCTGCACCAAGGCTACGCCCTGATGGTAACGACCTCTCGCCGGACAGGCGAGGAGCAGTCTCGAATCCTGGGCGAGGCGCTCCACGCGAAACATGCATTCCTGTGGGACGGGACGGGCGAGAATCCGCTTTTCGGCATGCTGGCACACGCCGACGCAATCCTGGTGACATCGGACTCCACCAATATGATGGTCGAAGCCGCGGGCACCGGCAAACCTGTCCATGTCATCCCCCTTGAATGCAGCAACCCCAAGTTTGACAGCCTCATTCAACGCCTGAAGGATGTGGGAGCCGCACGGATTTTCGATGGCAGCATCGGGGCATGGACATACGAGCCGCTGCGTGAAACGGCACGTGTGGCAGCGCTGATACGTGAAAAATTGCACAAATTTCGGTGATTTGCCGGGGGCCGTGTTGCAGGTCATATTGCAGGCCCTGCCCCTCACTCCTTATATGACGCTCACGCGCTCTTCAGCGCCCGACCAATCCGGAAAGACCCGCAATGACAGCAGCCTCACACGCCAAGGTCATCATCGTTGGATCCGGTCCAGCAGGTTATACGGCCGCAATCTACGCCGCCCGTGCGATGCTCGAGCCCATGCTGATTGCTGGCCTCCAGCCAGGCGGGCAACTGACCATAACGACGGATGTCGAGAATTATCCCGGCTTTTCCGAAACCATCCAGGGCCCCTGGCTGATGGACCAGATGAAGGCGCAGGCCGAGCATGTCGGCACGCGCATGGTCAGCGATATCGTGACGTCTGTTGACATGCAGTCGCGGCCCTTTCGCCTTTCATGCGACAGCGGAGACACCTACACCTGCGACACGCTGATCATAGCAACCGGCGCACAGGCGCGCTGGCTCGGACTGCCGTCGGAAGAGCATTTTAAGGGACACGGTGTATCAGCCTGCGCCACCTGCGACGGCTTCTTCTACCGCGGAAAGGACGTGGCCATTGTAGGTGGCGGCAACACCGCCGTTGAAGAGGCGCTCTTCCTGACCAACTTCGCCAGCTCCGTTACACTGGTCCACCGCAGGGACAGCCTGAGGGCGGAAAAAATGATGCAGCAACGCCTCTTCAGGCACCCGAAGATCAGGGTGATCTGGGACACGGGCATCGACGAGGTCCTGGGAAGCAGCAACCCAAAGTCTGTGACCGGCGTGAGGCTGAAAAATCTCAAGACAGGCGCAGGCACGGATCTGAAAGTTGACGGACTTTTCGTGGCGATCGGTCATGCACCCGCCACGGAACTGTTCCGCGGACAGGTCGACATGGACCCTGATGGCTACATCCGGACGGCACCCGACTCGACCGCGACCAACATCCCCGGCGTCTTTGCAGCAGGCGACGTAAAGGACAAAGTCTTCCGTCAGGCAGTGACGGCCGCGGGCATGGGATGCATGGCAGCGCTCGAAGCCGAACGCTTCCTCGCCCACCACCAACCGGTCCGGGCCGCAGCGGAGTAGATGCGCCCATGCCGGTGGATCTCGACAGGCTGAGGGTATTCCATGCTGTCGCAAAAGCAGGCAGCCTGACACATGCCGGCGAAGAACTTGGCCTCAGCCAGCCGGCCGTCAGCCGCCAGATCAGCGCACTTGAGGAAGAACTCAAGACGCCCCTCTTCATCCGCCACGCCCGCGGGCTGGTACGAACGGAACAAGGCGAACGGCTCTTCAAGACCACAGCGCGCATCTTCGAGGAACTGACTGCCGTCGAGGAAGATCTGTTGAACAGCCGCGAAGCAGCCCTCGGCGAGCTCCGCGTGACAGCAACTGTTGGCATTGGCACCTACTGGCTGACCCCAAGGCTGCGCCACTTCACGCAAGCCTACCCTGACATCAAGGTCCATCTCCTCTTGCACGACGGTGAGCTGGACCTCAGCCACCGCGAGGCAGACATCGCGCTGCGCATGCGCCAGCCCGTCCAGGGCGATCTGGTGCAGCGTAAGCTGTTCGACGTCGGCTATCACGTCTACGCCAGCGAGGAATACATCGCGCGCAAGGGCAAACCGAAGGACATCGGCGCCATCGACACGCACGACATCATCATCTACGGCGATGCGCCACCGGAAATCGCGCAGGTGAACTGGCTGTCCGAGGTCGGTCGCAAGCCCGGACATCCCCGTGAGGCCTCGCTTTACGTCAACAACATCATTGCCATGAGCAAGGCGATCGAAAACGGCATCGGCATCGGAGCCTTGCCGGACTACATCGCGCACGGCAACACGAAGCTCACGCGCATTCTGGAAGACACCAAGGGGCCGACATACGAGGTTCACCTTTGTTACCCGGAGACGCTACGCGGAACAAAGCGCATCGCGGCTTTCCGCGATTTCATGGTTTCACAAGCCCGCGAGTGGCAATTCTAGCCGCAAAAGATTTTGGGCCGCCACTTGGCAACCGGGCGCTGCATCCCCATGTCTCCATCACCGGAGCAGCCATCTCCCCCCTGAGTACAAGCCAAGGCGCTCCGGCACTGGAACTCCCTTCCAGTACATCGTCAGGGTACCCCCTATACCCCGACGACTGAGGCGTGAAAGGCCGGACCGAACAACCCCAGTCGGTCCGGCCCCATCTTTTTCTAAAGATCCAGATCGCACACCCTGAAGCGACGCAGTCGTTTCAAGCAGCAGGAAAGTCGGTGGCGTCGACAAAGAAAGCGACCACGCGCTCGAGGCCAGCCTGATCGATCGTATCAAACCGCGCCGGCCGTGGGCTGTCGAGGTCGAGCACGCCATGGACACGCGCGCCACTGACAAGCGGGATCACGAGCTCGGAATTCGACGCCGCATCGCAGGCAATGTGTCCTGGAAAGGCGTGCACGTCTTCCACCAGAACGCTCGTGCGCCTCGACACGGCAGTTCCACAAACCCCCTTGCCGACGGTTATCCGCACGCAAGCCGGCTTTCCCTGAAAGGGACCAAGCACCAGCTCGCCGCCTTTCATGAAGTAGAACCCAGACCAATTCAGATCTGGCACGATCTGCCAGATCAGCGCCGAGAGATTGGCGGCATTCGCAACCAGATCCCGCTCGCCCTCCAGCAGGCCGCGGGCCTGCCGCAGCAGCTCTTCATACAGCTCTTCCTTGGTGCCGGAGAAGGCTTCGACAACAAACATCCCTGCTCCTCAGCGCGTGCCGCCACCAGCTTCAGGACCCCAGAGCGCATCCAGCCGCGCATCACGCCCGCAATTGAACCGGTACAAAGTGTAGCGCAGCGGCTCCTTTTTGTAGAAGTCCTGATGATACTCTTCTGCCGTATAGAACGGACCCGCCGGCAGGATTTCCGTCACGACCGGCCGCTTCAGGCGGCCAGACTTTTCCAGGTCAGACCGCGACGCCTGCGCCTTCTGAAGCTGCACCTCCGACGTGGCGAAAATACCCGTTCGATACTGCGTGCCGTAGTCACAGAATTGCGCGTCCTTTGTCACCGGATCGATGGTGCGCCAAAAAACGTACAACAGGCGATCATAGGAAACCCGGCGAGGATCGAACACGATGCGCACGGCCTCCGCATGACCGGTCGAGCCGCTGGTCACCTGCTTGTAGGTAGGATTGGCAAGACGCCCACCGATATAGCCCGACGTCGTCGACAGGACGCCCGGAACCTTGTCGAAATCGGCTTCGACGCACCAGAAGCAGCCACCAGCAAGAATGGCCACCTCCGATCCCGGCGGATCGGCAGGCCCTGACGCACGCGCTTCGAAAGAACCCCAGGTCAAGACCATGGCAAGGGTCAGAAGCAGTCCCGCCAGGATATTGTTCGCAATCACGAAAGGTCTGTACATCGCAGAAGCCTCACACTCTCGAAGGTTTGAAGGTCATGGCCACGCCGTTCATGCAGTAGCGAAGACCTGTGGGCGCCGGCCCATCGTTGAAAACATGCCCCAGGTGCCCACCGCATCGCCGGCAGTGCACCTCCGTCCGCACGCTGAAGAACGAGCGATCGATCGAGGTCCCGATGGCATTGGGCAAGGGTTTCCAGAAGCTCGGCCACCCGGTACGGCTGTCATATTTCGTGTCGGAAGAAAACAGGGGCAGGTCGCAGCCAGCACAGTGATAGATGCCCCGACGCGTCTCCCGGTCAAGCGGGCTCGATCCCGCATACTCGGTGCCATGGTCGCGCAGGACGTAATACTGGGCGGGTGACAGGATACGACGCCACTCGGCCTCGCTCTTCGTGACTTCGAAAGGTCCCCGCTTGGCATCGGCATGCAGGGGTCGGCTCGTGGCAAGCAGGGCCCCGGAGGCCAGAAGGCCCTGAAGCAGAAGACGGCGATTACTCATGTCATGTCTCCGAAATTCACATCAGACCAAACGATGCAGCCGGCGTTTTGGACCGCAGCCCACCCGGATGCGCAGCCAGTTTTCAGCCAAGGCTCGCACAAAATCGCTGGATTCGTGCACAGGCCTTGGTGAGGACCTCCTCTGACGCTGCATAGGAAATCCTGAAATAGGGCGACAGCCCGAAGGCTGCGCCATGCACGACAGCAACCCCCTCCGTCTCGAGCAGAGCCGTCGCGAACGCCTCGTCGCTGTCGATCACCTGGCCCGATGGCGCTACCCGCCCGATGAGGTCCGCACACGACGGATAGACATAGAACGCCCCCTCGGGCCGCGGACAACGAAGGCCCGCCGCCTGGTTCAGCATCGAGACAACGAGGTCCCGCCGATGGCTGAAACGCGCAGCCCTCGACGCGATGAAATCCTGAGGCCCGCTCAAGGCCTCCACGGCCGCCCACTGGCTGACGGATGTCGCCATGGTCGTGGACTGCGACTGGATCGCCGCCATGGCCCGCACCAGCGGCTCGGGGCCCGCGCAATAGCCGATGCGCCAGCCTGTCATCGAATAGGCCTTCGAGCATCCATTCATGGTCAGCGTGCGCGGATAGAGCCGCGGCTCTACCTGAGCGATCGTCGCAAACCGGAACCCGTCGAAGAGAATGTGCTCATACATGTCATCCGTGAGAACCCAGACCTGCGGATGGTCAAGCAGGACCTGCGCCAGCACGCGAAGGTGATCGGCGCTATAGGCAGCACCCGTCGGATTGGAGGGCGCATTCAGCAGCAGCCATTTCGTGCGAGGCGTGATCGCAGCCGATAGCTGGGCAGCCGTCAGCCTGAAGCCTTCAGCCTCCAGTGTCGGCACGACAACGGGCGTCCCGCCGCACAACTGCACGATGTCCGGATAGCTCACCCAATAGGGCGCCGGAATGATCACCTCGTCGCCAGGATTGATGGTGGCCATGAAGGCGTTGAAGACGATGGCCTTGCCGCCCGGCGAGACCAGGGTCTGCGACGGCAGGTAATCCAGCCCATTCTCACGGCGAAACTTTTCGGCGATCGCCCTGCGCAGTTCAGGAATGCCTTCGACCGCCGTGTAGCGGGTCTCGTTGCGCTCGATGGCCCGCAAGCCCGCCTGCTTGATGTTATCAGGCGTGGGAAAGTCGGGTTCGCCCGCCGCCAGGCCAATGACATCCCGCCCCTGAGCAAGAAGCTCCCGCGCCTTCTGCGAAACAGCAATCGTGGGCGAAGG
>JBEIFU010000164.1:0-6198 GCA_040382295.1 Alphaproteobacteria bacterium | reverse complement strand
CTGAGCCTGGCGAATGGTCAGGCTGGCGTCTGGGACGGCCGCTTCCGGGTTGCCATCCCGGGCGACGCGCCTCCGGGTCAATACGAAGTTAAGGCTCTGGGGACCGAGGGTGTCCTCGCCCTGAAGGAAAGGGCAGTCTTGCCAGTCCACGAACCCAGGCGGATCGCCGCGACCTGCCCGGCGATCTGGCACCAGGGCCACCTGCTGAGCGTCCCCAGCCTGCGCGTCGATGGCGGTATTCGCGCGTCCGCAGACTTCCTCGGTTTCTGACCGGCGCTACGGCAACAAGGATTTGCAGTCAATCCGCCGCTGGTGCGCCTTTTTGAAATGTCCTGTGAACCTGCAAGATGCTAGGCTGATCTGGCATTCGATGCTGCGAGCACCTATGTGTTTGAGAAGGCGAGGTTAAGGAAGCCCGCCGCCCCGGAACGTCTGGTAATGGATCCCAATGATCGGCAATCAGAACAATAATCTCAGGAATATCGTGGTCTGGCTCATCATCGGCCTCGTCGTATTGGCCCTGGTGAACCTGATGTCGGACCGCGCGCCGCAGGTGGCGGCGGCTGATATCCCGATCTCGCAGGTCATCGAGGACGCCAAGAACGGTCGGATCGAGTCCGTGACCTTCCAGGGCAATCGCGTCTCTGGGAAGTACCGGGACAGTGGCAAGCCATTCACCTCCGTGGCCCCCAAGGACATCGCGCCCATTACAGGCGAATTGCTCAATACCAAGCAGGTAACGGTCAAGATCGACCCAAGCGATGGCGAAGGCTCGTCGCTCCTCTCGGTCCTGGTCAATTGGCTACCGATGCTGCTGCTGATTGGCGTCTGGATCTTTTTCATGCGCCAGATGCAAGCAGGCAGCGGGCGCGCCATGGGCTTTGGCAAGAGCCGCGCCAAGCTGCTGACCGAACGACACGGCCGCGTGACCTTCGAGGACGTCGCTGGCATCGACGAGGCCAAGGATGATCTGCAGGAAATCGTCGAGTTCCTGAAGGATCCACAGAAGTTCCAGCGCCTCGGCGGCAAGATCCCGCGCGGCGCGCTTCTTGTAGGCCCCCCAGGCACCGGCAAGACGTTGCTCGCCCGCGCCATTGCAGGCGAAGCCAATGTGCCGTTCTTTACGATCTCGGGTTCCGACTTTGTCGAAATGTTCGTCGGCGTCGGTGCAAGCCGCGTCCGCGACATGTTCGAGCAGGCCAAGAAGAACGCACCCTGCATTATCTTCATCGACGAGATTGACGCCGTCGGTCGTCACCGCGGCGCAGGCCTTGGCGGTGGCAACGACGAGCGCGAGCAGACGCTGAACCAGTTGCTGGTCGAGATGGACGGCTTCGAGACCAACGAGGGCATCATCCTGATCGCGGCCACGAACCGCCCTGACGTCCTGGACCCCGCGCTCCTGCGTCCCGGCCGCTTTGACCGCCAGGTCGTGGTGCCGAACCCCGACATCGTTGGCCGCGAGAAGATCCTCCGCGTCCACATGAAGAAAGTGCCCTTGGCGCCTGACGTGAATGCGAACACGATTGCCCGCGGAACGCCCGGCTTCTCGGGCGCTGATCTCGCCAATCTGGTCAACGAGGCAGCCCTGCTCGCCGCCCGGCGCAACAAGCGCATGGTGACCCAGCGCGAGTTCGAGGAAGCAAAAGACAAGGTCATGATGGGTGCCGAGCGACGCTCGATGGTCATCGACGATGAAGAGAAGCGCAAGACGGCCTATCACGAGGCCGGCCATGCCCTCGTTGCCGTCCATTGCCCGGCCTCCGACCCGATCCACAAGGCCACCATCATCCCGCGCGGTCGTGCCCTGGGCATGGTCATGCGCCTGCCCGAGCGCGACAGCTACTCCTACGCGCGCGACAAGATGTACGCGAACCTCGCAGTCGCCATGGGTGGCCGCGTCGCCGAGGAAATCATCCTGGGCTACGACAAGGTGACATCCGGCGCCTCCGGCGACATCCAGATGGCCACGGGTCTTGCTCGCTCCATGGTCACAAAGTGGGGCATGAGCGACCGCCTGGGTCCGCTGCTTTATGCGCAGAACGAGGAAGAAGTGTTCCTCGGTCATTCTGTTGCCCGCACGCAGAACGTTTCTGAAGCCACCGCCCAGCTGATCGACGAGGAGATTCGTCGCATCGTGGAAGAGGCGCACGAGAAGGCGCGAAAGATCCTGACCGATCATCTCGACGATCTGCACACGATCGCCAAGGCGCTCCTCGAGTACGAGACGCTGTCGGGTGACGAGATCCGCGCCCTCCTGCGTGGCGAAGCCATCGTGCGTGAAACGCCGCCGGAGGAGCCTCAGGTTCCCACACCGCCGCCCTCATCGGTTCCCGTCACGGGCCGTCCGCGCGGTCCTGAAGGGGCAGGGCCCCAGCCTGAACCGCAGCCCAGCGCCTGACGCGTCGGGCTGCAGGTGGTACACGTCGCATGTCGTCCGACGATCTTCGGGATCGTCAACATCACGCGAGACTCTTTTTCGGACGGCGGCCGCTTTCTGGCGGCCGAAGATGCCATTCGCCATGCGAAGGCTCAACGCGCTTCAGGAGCCGACATTCTTGACCTGGGTGCGGCTGCGTCCAATCCATCGGCCGAACCTGTTTCACCAAGCGAGGAGATCGCCCGTCTTGCGCCCGTGATGAACTGCGGCATCGACCGGGCGCGCATTTCCATCGACAGTTTCGCCCCCCAGACCCAGGCTTGGGCGCTTGATGAAGGTGCAGGCTGGCTGAACGACATCCAGGGTTTCCCCGATCCGGGCCTCTATCCCCGCCTTGCGCGATCCCCGGCACGCCTCGTCGTGATGCACAACATCGTCCGCCGCGGCATCGCCCGTGTCACCGAAACCGATCCCGCGACGATCATGGCAACGCTCTTCGCCTTCTTCGACGAACGCCTCGAGACGCTGATGGAGGCGGGTATTGCGCGCGAGCGGCTGGTGGTGGACCCGGGCATGGGCCACTTCCTTGGCCGCGATCCCGAAGTCTCGTTGACCGTCCTGCGGCGCCTGCCCGAGCTGACAAGGCGCTATGGCATGCCTCTTCTCGTGTCGGTCAGCCGCAAATCCTTCATTCGCAACCTGGCGGCGGTCGACACGTCGGCCTCCGGCCCGGCAACCCTCGCAGCCGAACTTTTCGCAGCCAGTCAGGGCGCTGGCCTGATCCGGACCCATGACGTGGCAGCCTTGCGCCAGGCCCTCGACGTCTGGCAGCCCCTCGCATCCGCCGACCGGATCCGCCAAGGGTAAACACACCTTAATTCTTGCCTGCTCGGACTTCGTCATTCTTCAGGAAAATGTGGTAGAAGCCCGACAACGATTGTCCCGCACCCGGAGCACCGGATGACACGCAAATACTTCGGAACCGACGGCATACGCGGCAAGGCGAACGCCACAATGACGGCCGAGACCGCCTTGCGCGTCGGCATGGCCGCAGGGCGCTATTTCACGCGCGGCGACCATCGCCATCGCGTCGTCATTGGCAAGGACACGCGCCTATCGGGCTACATGCTCGAGACCGCCCTGGTCGCCGGCTTTACCTCGGTGGGCATGGATGTCTTCCAGTTTGGTCCATTGCCCACACCCGCCGTCGCCATGTTGACGCGATCGCTGCGCGCCGATCTCGGCGTGATGATCTCGGCCTCGCACAATCTCTATGAGGACAACGGCATCAAGCTCTTTGGCCCTGATGGCTACAAGCTGTCCGACCAGGTTGAAACCGAGATCGAGAAGCTGATGGACGGCAGCCTTCGCGAGGGCCTCGCCGAACCAAGCCGCCTCGGCCGCGCGAAGCGCATCGACGACGCTCAGGCCCGCTACATCGAATTCGCCAAGCGCACGTTCCCCAAGAGCCTGCGCCTTGACGGCCTGCGCATCGTGGTCGACTGCGCCAATGGTGCAGCCTATCGCGTCGCACCCGAAGTGCTTTGGGAACTTGGCGCCGAGGTCATCAAGATCGGTGTCGATCCCAACGGCTTCAATATCAACAGCGAGTGCGGCTCGACCGCGCCAGCGCTCATGTGCAACCGCGTGAAGGAAACGCGCGCCGACCTCGGCATCTCGCTCGACGGCGACGCTGACCGCGTCGTGATATGCGACGAGAAGGGCCAGATCATTGATGGCGACCAGATCCTCGCCCTGATTGCAGGATCATGGTCGCGCTCCGGATTGCTGAAGAGCAACGGCATCGTCGCGACCGTGATGTCGAACCTCGGCCTCGAGCGATACCTCGACGCCATGAGCCTGCAGCTGGTGCGCACAGCCGTCGGTGACCGCTACGTCGTCGAGCACATGCGCGAGCATGGCTACAACGTCGGCGGCGAGCAGTCTGGCCACGTTGTCTTGAGTGATTTCTCGACCACCGGCGATGGCCTGATTGCAGCGCTGCAGGTCCTGGCCGTGCTGGCCGAGACCGGCAAGCGGGCAAGTGAGGCCGCCCATCTCTTCGAGCCCCTGCCGCAAATCCTGCAGAATGTCCGTTTCCGTCCCGGTGCCAGGCCGCTCGACAACAAGGAAGTGGCCGCCGCCATCCAGGACGGCGAGGCGCGGCTCGGCAAGGCTGGCCGCCTTCTGATCCGCAAGTCCGGCACCGAGCCGTTGATACGTGTCATGGGCGAATGCGAAGACGAGAAACTTGTCCGCTCGGTGGTAGGCGACATCGTGCGCGTGATCGAGAAGGCTTGCGCGGCCTGATCCTGCACCAGCCCGGCTTCTAACCCGGGCGTCGCTGCTCTAGTCTCTGGTCCATGAAACCGAATCTCTTGCGCGGCCGCGTGCTCAGCATCGCCGGTTCCGACTCCGGCGGCGGCGCCGGAATCCAGGCCGACATTAAGTCAGTCACCGCTCTGGGTGGCTACGCAATGACGGCCGTTACTGCCATCACGGTGCAGGACACAAATGGCGTGTTGGGCATTCATGCGGTCCCCGACGCGATCGTCGCCGCGCAAGCGCGCGTCGTGCTTGCCGATCTGGGCGCCGACTGCATCAAGACCGGCATGCTCGGCACTCCGTCGTTGATCGCAGCCGTCGCCGACGTGCTCGATCGCGAGGCCAGCGCGACCCCGCTGGTCGTCGACCCGGTCATGGTCGCCAAGGGTGGAGCGCGCCTTCTGGCCGACAGCGCCGTCGGCGCCATGAAAGCCCGCCTTCTCCCACTTGCGGCGCTGATCACCCCGAACCTTCCCGAGGCAGGCGTCCTGATCGGACGGCCCGTGGCATCGCTGTCCGATATGCTGCAGGCGATGGGCGACCTGCGGGCACTCGGTGCAAGGGCCGTGCTGCTGAAGGGCGGCCATCTCGATGCAGAGGAAATTGTCGACCTCTACGAAGGTCCAGAAGGGCGCCACGAGTGGCGCTCCCCGCGCATCGCGACGCGCCACACGCATGGCACGGGCTGCACCCTGGCCTCGGCGATCGCAACAGGCCTCGCGCAGGGCATGTCCATGATCAATGCCATCGCCCGCGCCCGCGACTATGTCCGGATCGCAATCCAGACAGCACCTGGCTTCGGCAAGGGCCACGGCCCGCTCAATCACGCCCACACCGTTGAACCCTTCCAGGGAGATTAGTGCGATGGAACTCAGGATCTGGCAGGTCGATGCCTTCGCCGAGAAGCTGTTCGAAGGCAATCCCGCCGCGGTGATCCCCCTGGACTCCTGGCTCCCGGACCAGCAGATGCAGGCCATCGCCGCCGAGAACAACCTCTCAGAGACCGCATTCTTCGTACCTGCCGTGACGGGAGACTACGCGCGCTGCCGCTTGCGCTGGTTCACGCCACAGGTCGAAGTACCCCTCTGCGGACACGCAACGCTGGCCAGTGGCCACGTGATCCTGGAATGTCTCGCCCCGTCGCTTGCGTCGGTGACGTTCTCGACCCTGAGCGGCGATCTCGTCGTTGCCCGCGGATCTGGCGGCATGCTCGAGATGGAGCTGCCTGCCTATCAGGCGCTGCCGCATCCGGAGGCCGAGGACTTCGCCGAGGCGATCGAGGAAGCCCTCGACATCGCCCCCCGTGAGGTCTTGAAAGCCAATTACGCCATCGCGCTCTTTGATACGGTGGACCAGATCCTCGAGGCAGAATCCGACAGCACGCTGGCCGAGGCGCTCGAGGAGTTCGGCGAGGATGGGCTCATCATCACGGCCCCGGGCGGTGACACAGGCTTCGATTTCGTCTCACGCTTCTTCGTGCCAGGCAAGGGCGT
>JBEIFU010000163.1:0-6203 GCA_040382295.1 Alphaproteobacteria bacterium | reverse complement strand
GCCGCTCGAGGACCGCGCGACGATTGCCAACATGGCGCCGGAATACGGCGCGACCTGCGGCTTCTTCCCGATCGACGCGGAGGCGGTGCGCTTCCTGAAGTCGACGGCCCGCTCGAAGGCGCGCGTCGACCTGGTCGAGGCCTATGCGCAGGCGCAGGGCATGTGGCGCACGGCCAATAGCGAGGATCCGGTGTTCACGGACACGCTGGATCTTGACCTTGGCAGCGTCGAACCCAGCCTTGCGGGCCCTGCCCGTCCGCAGGACCGCGTGCCGCTCTCGGATGCGGCGCAGGGCTTTGCGGCGGCGCTGTCGGGCGCGACCTTCGGCAAGGCCGGCAAGGAAGGCGACACCGCGACGCTTGCGGGCACCGACACGAAGATCGGTCATGGCGCCGTCGTCATCGCGGCGATCACCTCGTGCACCAACACGTCGAACCCGTTCGTGATGGTGGGTGCGGGCCTGGTTGCGCGCAATGCGATCAAGCGCGGGCTCAAGGTGAAGCCGTGGGTGAAGACCTCGCTTGCCCCGGGCAGCCAGGTGGTGGGCGAGTATCTGGCGAAGTCGGGCCTGCAGAAGGACCTCGACAAGCTGGGCTTCAATGTCGTGGGCTATGGCTGCACGACGTGCATCGGCAATTCGGGGCCGCTGCCCGAGAATGTCTCGGAGGCGATCACGAAGGCCGACCTCGTCGCTGCGGCCGTGCTGTCGGGCAACCGCAACTTCGAGGGCCGCGTGAACCCGCAGACGCGGGCGAACTACCTGGCCTCGCCGCCGCTGGTTGTTGCCTATGCGCTGGCGGGCTCGATGACGGTGGACCTTGCGAAGGATCCGATCGGGCACGACAAGAAGGGCAAGCCGGTCTACCTGAAGGACATCTGGCCCAGCGCGAAGGAAGTTGCCGACACGGTGCGCAAGGCGGTCACAACGAAGATCTTCAAGGAGCGCTATGCCGACGTGTTCGACGGTGGCTCGGTGTGGAAGAAGATCAAGGTCAAGAAGTCGCTGACGTATCCGTGGGACAATGATTCAACTTACGTACAGCAGCCGCCTTACTTCGATGGCGTGACGCAGCAGCCTGCCGCGATCAGCGACATCAAGGGGGCTCGGATCCTGGGCCTGTTCGGCGACTCGATCACGACCGACCACATCAGCCCGGCCGGTGACATCAAGGCGTCGAGCCCGGCGGGTACGTTCCTGCAGGCGCGCAAGGTCGACAAGACCGACTTCAACAGCTATGGCGCACGGCGCGGCAACCACGAGGTCATGATGCGCGGCACGTTTGCCAATATCCGCATCAAGAACCAGATGCTGCCGGGCGTCGAAGGCGGCGTGACCAAGCACCAGCCGAGCGGCGAGCAGCTGCCGATCTATGACGCGGCCATGCGCTACCAGAAGGATGGTGTGCCGCTCGTCATCTTCGCCGGCAAGGAATATGGCACGGGCTCGTCACGTGACTGGGCGGCGAAGGGCACGAAGCTGCTCGGCGTGCGTGCGGTCATCGTGGAGACGTTCGAGCGCATCCACCGGTCGAACCTTGTTGGCATGGGCGTGCTGCCACTGCAGTTCACCGAGGGGCGCACGTGGAAGAGCCTCGGGCTGACCGGCAATGAGGTCATCGACATTCCGGGATTGTCGGGCGCCCTGAAGCCGCGCCAGACGCTGCACCTGCACATCACGCGCGCCGACGGGCGCACGGAGAAGGTGCCGGTGCTGTGCCGGATCGATACGCTGGATGAGATCGAGTACTTCAAGAACGGCGGCATCCTGCACTACGTGCTGCGCGGGCTGGCGCAGGCGGCCTAGCCGGTTGCCTGCCCTCGGTGGCCGGCTCGCACGGGCGTGCGACCGGCCCTGACGGGCGTATCGAGTGCACTGTCACCGTAACTTGAGGAGGGCTTCGAGGGGGGTGGTCAGGAGGGTGCCCTTGAAGCGGGCTACCTTGAAAGCGCGCCCCTTGCCCATGGCGTTGAGCTCGGCGACTTCGGCTGCGATGTTGGGCTTGAGCCCCGCCTCCCTGCCTGACGTTGCCGTTGCGGCCTGAGGGATCTCCACGGCGTCGAAGGCGATCCAGAAGTCCTTGTCGCGCTGCGCGATCACGATGTTCAGGGCCATGCCGTCGAAAGTCTGGAACGAGGCACGCGCCGGCTTCGAGAAGTCGATCTCGCGCTGGGGGACGACATCGGTGAAGGACACGCCGATGAGGGCGTTTCCAACGCCGTTGGGCTCTTCTGCGGAGCGCAGCGAGCGCCCCGCCGGCAGGCGCTCGACGACCGCGAAGTTGGCCGTGTCGGCCGTCGCGCGGGTCAGCGTGTAGGCGGGACCCTGGAAGGGCTTCATCGAGACGGCCTTGATGCGGTCACGCGCGAAGTCGATGAAGCTCTTGTCGAGCCAGCGCGCTGCATCGGTCACGGGCTCGAAGCTGCCGCGCGCCACGAAGGTCTGCGGGTCATCGGGCTTGCGGACGTAGATTGCCTGCCTGCCTCCCGAGGCTGCACCCTCCACCGTGTCCCCGATAATGAGGCTTGCGAGTGTTTCGTTTGCCGCATCCTTCAGAGTGATGACGGTCCCTGCCCCGCTGTCCTGCGGTGGGCCGAGGCCGAGCTTGTCATGCCATTCTGGGCGAGCCGTGCGCTTCTCGACCAACTCGAGGCCCGAGAGGCCAATGACGGTGCGCCGGATCTGGTTGAAGTCCGCGCGGTAATTGCCCTTGTCGGGCAGGATCCACTTGCCGTCGCCTTCGCGCACGATGCTGAAGGTACCAGCCTTGGCCTGGACCTCGATTCGGGTAACTCGGTCCATGTCCTTTTCCAGCGCTGGAAACATGCGCACCGGGCGGAAGTCCGCCTCGCCGGAGGCGCTGCGCTGCCACTGGGCGATGATGGCGCAGACAATCGCCAGTGCGGTTGCAAGGGCAAGCCAGGAGAGGGCGCGGATGCGACGCGCGAGGACAGGGATCAGCGGCGACTTTGCGGACATGCTCATTTGCTGCCTCCTGCCGTCTTCCGGCCACGGCCCACCAGCCACAGAAGAAGGGCCGTTGCGGCGATGAGAAGCGGGATGAAGAGAATGTTGATCGCCGCGAGCCATGTCCCGAAGCGGTCAATGTCGCGGCGCAGCTTGTACTGCACGTCTCGCAGAGCCTTGCGGGTTTCAAGGAGCTGGCCGCGAAACTTCTCGATCTCGGCCTCCTGCTCGGGCGACAGGAGATCCTGAGGCTGCGCCTGACCGGGACGGGCCTGGGCTGTTCGCTTGCCTTCAAGTTCGGCGAGGCGCTCCTGGGTTTCGGTGAGACGCTGCTGCAGGGCCTGCTCCTGCAACAGGAACTGCTGGTTGGCGCGGCGGCGCATGTCGTTGACGACCTCGAAGGGCCGATTCGACGTGCCGCGCGAGCGCAGCGAGATCAGGGAAGCCGACCCCGTCAGGTTCTCGAGCGCGTTGAGGATGAAGACCGCATTGCCGGCCACGGGCACCGCCACACGCTGTCCCTGGTATTCCTGCGTCTGAACCCAGAAGCTGTCGTTGAAGATGTCGCTGTCGGCGACAAGGACGATGTTGGCTGAACCTGTCTCGGCGATGTGCGCCGGCAGGGGGGCCTGCTCGGCCCGGTCTGCCGGGCCGCGCGGCGGCGCGCCGCCCGGGAATGCCGACTTCACGGGACCGCTGATGCGGGCGGCAATATCGAAGACTTTGCCGGACTTCACGAAGTCGCGCAGCAGGACATTCGGGTTGGGGGCGCCTTCGACCTTGGAGACCGGTATCTCCATCGTGTCGTCGGTCGTACGCACCAGCGGGGTCAGCCTGGTGGTTGCCCCCTTGGCGTGGCTGATCGCACCGACGGTGCCGAGGTTCAGGTCCGTCAGATCCGCGGTGACCAGGTCCTTGCGGTCCATCTCGTCGGCCGTGAGGGCGAGCCAGGCAACGTAATCTGCCACATCGCCGCCGAACTGAACGCGCAGCGAGCGGTCGCGCACACCAATGACGTTCCCGGGCGAAACCGAGACGCCCCACGACTTCATGAGCGTGTCGATGCTGGTGGCCGAGGACTCGGTCGAGCCCTCGAGTGTCTGACCGGCTGCATCGGTCTGCATCGAGATCTCGGAAAGAGGGTCGAGGAAGACCAGGGCGCGGCCGCCACGCATGATGAACTGGTCGAGGGCGTATTGCGTGGTCGGCGTGAGCGGTTTGGGGTGGGCGATCATCACGACATCGATGTCGGCGGGTACGCGGTCGAAGTCCTGCTCGAGGAACGCGGTGTCGAAGACCTCCCGGATCTGCTCGTAGATCATGAAGGAGCGCGACTGGCCCTGCATGGCGGCGGCGAGGCCGCCCGTGCCCGTGTCGAAGGGCAGGTTCGAGACGATGCCGATCTTCGGCTTCTTCTCGCGGATCAGACGGTAGACGAGGCTGGTCAGGTCGTATTCGAGATATTGCTCCCGGTCCTCGGAGAAGATCGGGATCACCTCGCGGCCGTTGACCATGTTGGTACCCACGAGGCCGAAATAGATCTTCTCGCCGGCGGGGGTTGGTGCACCTGTGACGCCCTGGGCGACGGCGAGGTCCTCGGATTCGGTGAGGGGCTCGGGGTCGATGACCTCGAGCCTGATCTTGCCATCCGAGAGGCTCTGGAAGCGCTCCAGCATGTCGCGCACGCGGCCACCATGCGAGCGAACGCCAGCGTACTTCACCGAGATGGTCTCGGAAAAGTAGAAGCGCAGCGTGATCGGCTCGGGGATGGTGTCGAGGATCTCCCGCGTGCCCGGGCTCAGCGTGTAGCGGCTGTTCTGGGTCAGGTCGATCCTGGCATTCGAGAACCACACACTGACCGTCATGTTGATCGCGAAGAAGCTGACGATCGCCAGCGCGACTGCCGAGACGGCTATCCTTGTCCTGGTCCAGCGCATGGTCAGTCTGCCCGCTTCAGGTCGATGACGACCGCGTTTATGAAGAGACACAAGCCGATCACGGATCCGAAATAGACGACATCCCTCAGGTCGATGACGCCGTTCATGATCGCATTGAAATGGGTGAGGAAGCTGAACGAGGAGATGGTGCCGACAAGCAAGGTCGGCGCCCACCCCTGGAAGAAGTCGAGCACCATGGGATGGCCTGCGATCGTGAACATGAAGCAGACAACGACGCTCACGACAAAGGCGATCACCTGGTTGTTGGTCATGGACGAGACCGCGGCACCAATCGCCAGATAGGCGCCGGCCATCAGCCAGCTGCCGAGATAGCTTGCCACGATCACGCCGTTATCAGGCGAGCCGAGGAAGTTGACGGTGACCCACATGGGAAAGGTCAGGGCCAGCGCGATGCCGGCAAATGCCCAGGCTGCGAGAAACTTGCCGAGGACTGCGGCCATGACGGGCACTGGCAGGGTCATCAGCAGCTCGATGGTCCCTGCCCTGCTTTCCTCGGCCCAGAGGCGCATCGAAATGGCGGGCAGGAGGAACAGGTAAACCCAGGGATGAAAGCCGAAGAAGACGCTCAGATCAGCCTGTCCCGTCAGGAAGAACTGGCCGAAGTAGAATGTGAAGGATCCAACCGCCAACAGGAAGATGACGATGAAGACATAGGCAACGGGGGTCGCGAAATAACCGGACAGCTCGCGACGTGCAATTGCGGTGACAGTGTTGGAGAAGCTCATGGGCTTGCCTCTTCATTCCTTCCGGCGGCGGCCATTTCGGCATCGGGCGTGGTCAGGCTGCGGAAGACGTCGTCGAGCCGGCGGGAGGGGGCACGGTCCAGCAAGGCTGCCGGCGTGCCATCGGCGACGATGCGGCCGCGGTCAATGATCACAGCGCGGGTGCAGACGGCTTCCACTTCCTCGAGGATGTGGGTCGAGATGATGATGGCCTTGTCAGCCGCCATGTCGCGGATCAGGTTCCGGACGGAATGCTTCTGGTTGGGGTCGAGGCCGTCCGTCGGTTCATCCATGATGAGCACCGGCGGGTCATGCAGAATGGCCTGGGCAAGGCCGACGCGGCGCTTGAAGCCCTTGGAGAGGGTTTCGATCCGCTGGCCAAGCACCGCCTGCAGGCCGGTGCGCGCCACCGCCTTGTCGATGGCCTTGGCTGCGGTCTCACCTTCAAGGCCGCGCACGCGGGCGATGAAGCCGAGGAACTGAACAGGGGTCATGTCGGGATAGGCAGGAGCCCCCTCGGGGAGGTACCCGATGCAGGCCTGGGCCTGAAGCTGCTGC
>JBEIFU010000162.1:0-6301 GCA_040382295.1 Alphaproteobacteria bacterium | reverse complement strand
GGCGTGTCCTGGCCCATGCCCCGATCGAGCAGCGCCTGCGCAATCGCGTCTGCGCGCTGGTTCATCTCGCCATAGGTGATGAAGCGCCAGGGACCCTGCGGGGTGCGCTGGGCGAGCAGGTTTCGTGCGGGATGAAGGGCTGCGCGCTCTTCCAGCAGATGGGCAATCGAGCGATGCATCGGGCCAGGCTCGTAGAGCGACCGGATGATGTATGAGCCATCAACTCGACGCTGGGAGTAGATCTTTGGCGGCTTCTGCGGCAGAGGCTTGAAAGGTGGCAGGTTCGTGGAGGGTGTGCTCATCTGGCTGTTTCCATTCCCGCGATCATGAATTAGCTGTTGTCCGTCAATGCGATATCGGCTGACTGCTGTCAAATACGGCGTCGGGCGCGCCCTTTCCTCGAGGACAAAGTCATGGCTGGCGTCGAAGACATCTACCGCAGCGAGTTTCGAACACGCGTACTTGCGGGGCGCCCCCGCAGCCTGCTTGAGGTCGGGTGCGGGAGTGGCCTGTTCCTGCGCTCGGTCCGCAACGATGTCATCCGGTTGGCCGGTATCGACCCGGATGTGGAGGCAATCGATGCGCTGCATGCGGAAGGATTTGAAGCGGAAGTTGGCAACGCCGAGGCCCTGCCCTTTCGGGATGGCGCCTTCGACGTGGTGGTCTTCTCGTTTGTACCCCACCACTGCAGGGATTGGGCGGCGGCCCTGAAGGAGGCGATGCGGGTTGCCCGCCACTCGGTCGAGATCCTCGACATCTGGTTCGATGACAGCGTGCCGGACCAGCGTGTCGCGAAAGCGTTCGACCTCTGGTGCCGTCACATCGACAGGCTTGGGGGCATGGTTCACAACGCGCCCATGTCCCCGGGCGGGCTGCTGCAGTCACTCGATCACGGTCGCGCTCTTTCGTACGACTATGCGTGTCGACGGGTCAGTGCCGCATGGGATGTCGCGGACAGGGACATGCGGATCGCGGAGCGTATGGCGCGCGCCTCTACCCATCCCGGCCTTGGCGAAGATCTTGAGCGGATCCTCGCCGAGGCACAGGAGCATGGCATGAGCGACATCGGCTGTGTGCAGATGACCGTGGAGATCGGCGGGTAAGACCGTCCTCAATTCACGCGGCGCGTCTTGCCGGCCCAATAGGGCTCGCGCAGCTCGCGGCGCAGGATCTTGCCGGACGGGTTGCGTGGCAGGGCCTCGATGAAGTCGACGGACTTCGGCAATTTGTAGCCGGCGATGCGCGCGCGGGTCCAGGCGATGATCTCTTCGGCGGTTGCCGTGGTGCCGGGCTTGAGGACCACAATGGCCTTCACCGCCTCTCCCCATTTCTCGTCCGGCACGCCGATGACGGCGACGTCGGCAACGGCGGCGTGACCGAAGACGGCGTTCTCCACCTCGGCTGGGTAGATGTTCTCGCCACCGGAGACGATCATGTCCTTGACCCGGTCGTGAATGAAGAGGAAGCCGTCCGCGTCGAAATATCCAGCGTCGCCGGTGTAGAACCAGCCGTCCTTGATCGACTTGGCGGTGGCATCGGCCTTGTTCCAGTAGCCCTTCATGATCACGCCGCCACGAATGAGAATTTCGCCAACCTCGCCCTGCTTGACCTCCTTGCCATCCTCGGAAACGACCTTGATGTCGAGCCCGGGATAGGGCTTGCCGCATGAGCGCAGCAGATTGCCGCGATGGTCTGCCGGCTGCAGTGCCGTGCCACCGCCCACGGTTTCGGTCAGCCCGTAGAGCTGGAAGAAACCGCAATCCTTGAAGATCGCCTGGGCGGTCTTGAGCAGCTCTTCCGTGATCGGGGAGGCACCGTAGAACATCCGCTTCACGCAGGATATGTCAGTTGTCTTGATGCGCGGGTGCTGGACCAGCATGAGAATGACGGCCGGCACGAGGAACATGTTCCGTATACGGAATTTCTCGATCATATCGAACACGCCGTCGGGCGTCACCGTCTTGATGACGACACCGAAGCAGCCCTGGGCCAGCGTGGTCAGCCCCATGTTGACGCCCGCCACGTGGAAGTTGGGCATGGCGACAAGGTTGGGATCGCCGACGGAGAAATCGGCCCAGTTGGCGTCCTGGCTTGCCTTGAAGAAAGACATGTAGTTGCCGTGCGTCAGCTGAACGCCCTTTGGGTGCCCGGTCGTGCCTGAGGTGTAAAGCTGGATCGCGTCGTCATCGGGCTTGATGGGAACCATGGGGTCACGGTCAGGCTGGCTGTCGCGCCAGCCGTCATAGGCGGGCCAGGATGCGTGGCCGCCGTCGATGGCGATCACGTGCTTCAGGCGCGGGCACTCGGCCTTGATCTTCTCGATCATGGGCACAAACTCGGCTCCCACGAACATGACTTCGCAGCCGGCGTCGTTGAGGACGTAGACAACCTCCGGGCCGGCGAGACGCCAATTTACGCCGACGAGGACAGTGTTGGATTTGCACGAACCCAGCTGCACCTCGAAATAGCGGTCCGAGTTCATGCCCATGTAGCCAATGCGGGCGCCGGGCTTCTGGCCGAGGGCAATGAGGCCGTTGGCGACCTTGCTTACGTTGCGATCAAACTGGGCGAAGGTCGTCTCGCGACCCTCGAAGTAGAAGGCGGTGGAATTTCCGCGCTTCGCCGCCTGCTGGCGCGAAATGTCGGCAAGCGAATTCAGGCCATTGAAATCGTACATCTGGACCTCCCCTTCATTTTCCGGTTTGGCGCCAATCTAGCGCGGTTGAGGCTTCAGGCAATGCCGGATTGTGCCCGTGTGCCGTGCCGCGGTAGTTTCAAAAACCACTTTATTCACATGGAGAATCGTCGATGGCGCGCGTGCCTTACCCTGACCCTTCATCCCTGGGCGCGGAAGACCGGGAAGCGCTCGAGAAACTGGCCCCGCTCAACATCTTCCGCATGATGGCGGGTGGCGGGGGGCTGCTGCCAGCTTTCCTCAAGCTCGGGAATCATCTTCTGTTCCGAACCACGCTTGATCCGATCCTGCGCGAAATCGCCATCATCCGGGTTGGCGTGCTGTCGAGGGCCTCCTACGAGGTGCATCAGCACGAGAGGATCGGCAGGGACATCGGGATGAGCGACGCCCTCATCCGGGCGACGCACGCGGGACCGGATGATCCTGAGTTTGATCCCCTCCAGCGGCTCGTGATGCGCTACACGGACGATGTGGTGCTGAACGTGAGAGCCAGTGACGCGAACTTACAACCGCTCGTCGAGCGGATGTCGATGCAGGAGGTCCAGGAGCTGACCGTCACCATTGGCTTCTACATGATGGTGTGTCGCTACCTGGAGACCTTCGGGATCGATATCGAGCCGGCAGGGACGGCCAGCGTGGCGATGCCGGACGCGCAGAAGGCGCGTGGCTGAGGCCGAGCGCTTGCCCTTCCCTTGTGGCTGCGCGACAGCATAGAGTGATTGCATCTGCACGGGAGGGACTGGACATGACGCTTGCCGACATCTGGCTCAAGGGCTCGCAGGATCTCCTGCCTGAAACGGTCACGCTGCGCCGCAAGATCCATGAGCATCCGGAACTGGGTCTCCAGCTGCCCAAGACGGTGGCGGCGGTGCGCGATGCACTCAAGGGGCTCGATGTGACCATCGAGGAAGGCCCTTCGTCCTCGGGCCTGATCGTGACGCTGGCGGGTCCGACCCAGGGGCGCACCGTGCTGCTGCGCGGGGACATGGATGCCCTGCCCATGCCCGAGGATACCGACCTGCCGTTCAAGTCGAAGGAGCCGGGCCGCATGCATGCCTGCGGGCACGACGCGCATACCGCCATGCTGGCGGGTGCCGTGAAGCTGCTGCACAAGAATCGCGCGAAGCTTGCCGGCACAGTGAAGTTCATGTTCCAGCCAGGCGAGGAAGGCTATTTCGGCGCGCTGCGCATGATCGAGGATGGCTTGATCGATCGCCACCCGAAGCCTGACGGTGCCTTTGCCATACACATCACTCCAAACCTGCCTTCCGGCATGTTCACGTCGCGCGCCGGGGCCTTCATGGCATCGACTGATGTCATCGACGCGAAGATCACAGGTCGGGGTGGACATGCATCGATGCCGCACATGGCGCTCGATCCGATGCCGATTGCCTGCGAGATCGTGATGGCGCTGCAAGCCATGGTCACGCGGCGGATCAGTGCGTTCGACCCCGTGGTGCTGACCATTGCCCGCATCGCGGGCGGTACCACCAACAACGTGATCCCGGAGTCGGTCGACCTCGAGGGTACGCTGCGCTCGGTCTCGGAGCATTCGCGCAAAACGGCCAAGGCCGGTATTGCGCAGGTTGTGCAGAAGATAGCCGAGGCGCACGGTGCAACGGCAAGCCTCAGCTTTCGCGAGGGTTATCCTGTCACCGTGAATGACGGGCGCATGGTGGAACTGGCCCGTGAGGCTGTGAACGCGCTGCTTGGCGAGCGCGGCTATATGCCGGCACCTTCGCCTGTCATGGGCGCAGAGGACTGGTCCTATGTGCTGCAGCGCATTCCCGGGTGCATGGTGTTTCTCGGCGTGGCGCCCGAAGGATGCGACCATCATCACGCTGCGCCGTGCCATTCGAACCGCATGTTGCTGGATGAGAAAGCCATGGCGAACGGGGTTGCGCTTTACGCCGCCGTTGCCGAGCGCTTCCTGGAGCGGGGCTTGCCGACCCAGTAACCGCTGGAGAGCGCCAGCGCGTGATTCGGGGCAGAACAGAGCCATTCCGCCCCCGATTTATACTGTCCCCATTTCTTTTGGCGCCGTGGCTCTTGTACAATGTTGCAAAGACCCCTATATCAGCGGGGTGACGGCTGCACATTTGTGAAGTGCGGACCATTTTTCGCTGAGGTAGCCCCTCGCGCGCAGACCGGTTCCAGATCCACGACATCAAAGCTTCTCACGTCGTCCGGGCGTTTTGCCCGGGCGGAACCTTTTTGCATTTGCAAGGAACATACCCATGGCTACCCATACGGGCGTCGTAAAATTCTTCAACACCACCAAAGGCTTTGGCTTCATCACGCCCAATGGCGGTGGCAAGGACGTGTTCGTCCATGCCGTTGCCGTCGAGCAGGCTGGCCTGCGTTCGCTCTCGGAAGGTCAGACGATCACGTTTGACACCGAGCAGGACGCGCGCGGACCGAAGGCTGTCAATCTCCGCCAGGGCTGAGGGGAGCGCCGAGGGGCGGCATGACCGGCCCGAGGCACCTGTCTTCCACTTGATATCCGGCGTCATGGCTCACCAGGCCATGGCGCCTTTTTCGTGTGCGCAACGAGGCTTTGAAACACGGCCTGATTTCGTAATACGCTGCCGCGTCGACACTTCCGAAAGGGACCCGCACATGTCACTCGCCAAGCCAGGGTATGCCTATCAACGGGGCCTGACAGACCTCGGGCGCGGAACATTCGCGTATTTGCAGCCTGACGGCTCGTGGGGATGGTCGAATGCAGGCCTGATCACCGATGGCGACCAGTCGCTGCTGGTGGATACGCTGTTCGATCTCAAGCTCACGCGGCAGATGCTGGACACGATGCGTGATGCCGCACCGAAGGCTGCCGGGCGCA
Source organism: Alphaproteobacteria bacterium (assembly GCA_040382295.1). Classification (GTDB taxonomy): domain Bacteria; phylum Pseudomonadota; class Alphaproteobacteria; order Micropepsales; family Micropepsaceae; genus SZUA-430. Next base: position 764 of record JBEIFU010000162.1, on the reverse strand, counting down.
TCGGGACACTGGTCAACACGCACCACAATGGCGACCATTGCTATGGCAATGAATGCGTCCATGGCGCCGAGATCATCGCCTCGGTGCATGCCACGGAGGAAATGAAGCGCGAGCAGCCGGCCATGCTGGCCGGATTCATCAAGGCGGCCCCGGGCCTCGGCCTCATGGGGGACTATTTCCTGCACTGCTTCCGCGCATTCGACTTCGAGGGCATCACGCCGACACTGCCTACCACGACCTTCAGCGGGCACCTGACGCGGAAGGTGGGTGACAAGACGGTGGAACTGATCGAGGTGGGTCCTGCGCACACGGGCGGGGACGTGCTTGTGCATGTGCCGGCCGAGCGAACGGTGTTCACCGGTGACATCCTGTTCATCGAGGGCACGCCCATCATGTGGGCCGGACCCGTCGGCAACTGGATTGCGGCCTGCGACCAGATCCTCGCGCTCGACTGCGAGACCGTGGTTCCTGGCCACGGCCCCGTGACCGACAAGCGCGGGGTCAAGGCGGTCCAGGGCTATCTTGCCTATATCCGCGACGAGGCCCGCAAGCGCTTCGACGCGGGCCTGAGCGCGCGCGATGCGGCCCATGACATTGCGCTCGGAGATTATGATTCATGGGGTGATGCCGAGCGCATCGCGGTCAATGTCGCCACGCTCTACAAGGAGTTCGCGCATGACCACACACCCAACAATCCGGCCGAACTGTTCGCGCTCATGGCCGAGATCTGGCAGAAGCGCCGTCGCTAGCAGGGAAAAGACATG
>JBEIFU010000161.1:0-6357 GCA_040382295.1 Alphaproteobacteria bacterium | reverse complement strand
GTGGTCGGGACCTGCACATAGTCGAGGCCGCGCTTGACGATGCCGGCTGCGAAGCCCGCGAGGTCGCCGATCACGCCGCCGCCAAAGGCCAGGATCAGGTCGCCACGTTCGAGGTTGGCTTCGAGCATGTCGGTTACGATCCGCTCCAGCATGGCGAAGCTCTTGCTGGCTTCGCCCGGTGGTACGACCGTCCGGAGGTGGGCGATCCCTGCCTGATCGAGCGACGCTGCCAATGCGGGGCCGTGACGTCGGCCCACCGTGTCGTCGGTGACGACGAAAACGCGGCGTGTCCTGCCAAGCCGCGTGATTTCGGCGCCTGCCCTGTCGAGCACACCGGCGCCGACGACGATGTCGTAGGCGCGGCCTGCGAGGTCAACATGAAGTCGTTCGGCGCTCATGCAACGGTCGTTCCCTGCAAGGCCTTCAGTTGAGACACGATCCGCTGCACGACGCTGTCGTGAGGACCGCCGCTCGAGTCGATCGTGATGTCAGCCTGTGCGTAGACAGGATAACGCTCTGCCATCAGGCGTTCCATCGTTGCACGCGGGTCGCTTGTCTTCAGCAATGGACGTGTCGGGCGCTTGGCAACGCGTGCCATCAGCAAGTCCAGGTCGGCGCGCAGCCAGACGGAGATCCCTGACTCGCTGATAAGAGAGCGGGTGGCCGGGTCCATGAAGGCGCCGCCTCCCGTTGCCAGCACATGACGCGGGCCTGCAAGCAGGCGGGCGATCACGCGGCGCTCTCCCTCGCGAAAGGCTGGCTCGCCGAAGCGCTCGAAGAAATCCGAGATGCTGCAGCCGGCGGCTTTCTCGATCTCGAGGTCGGCGTCGGCGAAGGAAAGGCCAAGTTCGCTGGCGAGCCTGCGCCCGACAGTGCTCTTGCCGGCACCCATGAGCCCGACCAGGACAATGGCGCGTTCAGACAGGGGCTTGGGCCCCGTGCATTGACGTCCATGTTCCTGAGGTAGCATCTTGGTCATTCCATCCGGAATCAGCATGTACAGGAACCGGCGCAGAGCTTCCAGAGACTGATAGAAAAACGGCGATGGAGGGCCATTTTCCTTGAGGCGTAGGCGACAATTCGGCGATTTTAACCGCCATGGCAGCATGGTGCAGCTTGGCTGGCTGTTCGGCGGTGCCCTATTACTGTTGGCGCTTGGGGCGGGCGGGCTTGCCTATTATGGTTCGACCCTTCAGCCCGAGCGGTACAAGGTGGAAAAGGTTCTTCCCGATGCAGGCTTTCCTCGCTAGGACGATTGTCGCCGCCTCCCTTGTTGTTCTGTGCGCCCCGTATCCGTATCTCGCTGAAGGCAAGGACGCCTCGGCTGCGCCTCGCGGTCTGACGCCGGCACCGGAGCCGGATCCTGCCGCCGACGCGGCGTTGCCATCATCCGTTTCACAGGAGCAGCCCGTCGAAGAGGCGCTGCCTGACCAACCAGGACAGCCACGGGGCCCTCGCGTCACTGTCAGCGCCCTCGATGAGATCGACCCTGCGGGTGCGGGGCTGTTCGACGAGAGCAGCGGCGGATTGCCGGGCGGCATCTATGCCGACAGCCCGCGCGCGGCGATCGTCAGCCGGATCGCGCAGTTGCCGGCCACCACGGTCTCGCCGGTGCTGCAGTCGCTGCAACGTCGTCTGCTGCTCAGCACCACGCGTCCGCCGGTCGGCGTGACGCCGGCCGATGAGCCGTCGATGCTGGCACAGCGGCTGCGCAAGCTGGTGGAGGGCGGGCGCGTCAGCGAGGCGGCCATGCTTGGCGCACAGAGTCCCCGTGATGATCGCTTTTCCCGACAGACGCTTGTTGAAGCCCTGCTGCTTCAGGGCCGCGAAGCGGATGCGTGTGGTGATGCCTCCTCGATGCGCCAGTCCCTGAACGAGCCGTTCTGGATCGAGCTCAGGGCCTATTGCCATCTCGTCGAGGGCAACATGGATGCCGCGACGCTGACGCTGGACGTCATGCGGGAACGTGCCGGGGCTGATCCAACCTTCATCGCGCTTGCGTCTGTCCTGACGGAGGGCGCCAAGGCAAAGATCGATGCGCTTCCCAACCCGAGCGCGCTGCAGGTTGCCCTGCTGCGACGGACGGCGCTGCCATTGCCTGCCGGGCTGGCGGCGTGGTTGCCTGCCCGACAGATCTTCCTTGCAGGCAACGAGGCGCCCGCGCGGCTCATGGCGGTCGAGCGCTCGGCGCGTGCAGGCCTCGTGGCGGTGGACGACCTTGTCGCAGCCTATACGAAGGCCGCTTTCACGCCTGACCAGCTTGACGATCCTGATGCGGCGGCTTCCAAGCTGAACGTGGCCGAGGCCAATGCCCTGTTCTTCCAGACCATCGCGGCACGGTCCCAGCCTGCGGCGCGGGCGGCTGCGTTTGCTGCGGCGCTCGACCGGGCGGACGCGCAGAACATGTTCCCACTGTTTGCGCGCGCCGCGCGTCCCATGGCTCGACAGATGCCAGTCCTGCCGGAGACGGCCTGGCTTGCGCCGCAGATCCTGCGCGTGCTGCTCTATAACGGTGACGCAAAGGCTGCCGCTCAGTGGCTTGCCCAGCTGACCTCTCCCACCGATGTGTCAACGGTCAATGCGCTGCGGATCCATGCGGCGATTGTCTATCCTTCTGCCGAGAACACGGCGGCGCTGCCGGAGGCGTTGACCTGGCTGGGGACACAGGCGGCCCCCGGTGCAAACAGCAAGGCCTGGCTCACGGCCCGTGCGCTGCGTGAGGTGCCACTGCTACACGCCCTTGGCTATACGATCCCGCCTGAGGCCCAGTGGGCGCTGACGGCCGTGCCCGGCGATGCCGCGATGAAGGGGGCTGCGGGCGATGCTGTTCGGTCCATGACGCGTGCGGCCCAGCAAAAGCGGGTTGGCGAGACGCTTCTCGACGTGCTCGTTGCGCTGGGGCCAAACGGTCCGGCGCGTGCGCCTGTGGCGGTGGTCGTGCGCGCCGTTGACGCCCTGTCAATGATTGGCATGCGAGACCAGGCCCGAGCCCTCGCGGCCGAGTCTGTGCTCGGCGCGCCGTTGCGCCAGGCGAAATGATACGGTGACATGAACGTCCGAGCCGACCGGGATCTGCATCATCTCGAAGCGTTTCTCGAGATGATGAGCGCCGAGCGTGGCGCATCCACCCATACGCTTGATGCCTACCGGCGCGACCTGCTGGACTTTCGGGCTTTTCTCCATCCCAGACGCTCGGCGCTGCATATCGCGCGCGCTGATGACGTGCGGGACTATCTTGCGTCGCTGTCGCAGGCGGGATTGTCGACGGCAACACAAGCGCGACGGCTATCGTCCATCCGCCAGTTCTCTCGCTATTGTCTTGACGAGGATATCCGAACGGATGATCCGACCTCCATCATCGAAGCGCCACGGCGCGGGCGCAGCTTGCCGAAGATCGTCACCGAGGCGCAGGCGCGCAACCTCATCGATGCGGCGGCCTCCATGGAGGGCGCCGAGGCGGTACGCCTGCTTTGCATCATCGAGCTGCTCTATGCCTCCGGTCTGCGGGTTTCGGAACTGGTCACGCTGCCGCTTGGCGCTGTCACAGGGGAACGGCGCATGCTGCTCGTGCGTGGCAAGGGCGGCAAGGAGCGGCTTGTGCCGTTGGGCGAGCCAGCGCGACTTGCGATCCAGTCCTATCTTTCCGTCCGCGTGCGGTTCCTGCCCCCGCTCGAGCGCGCGCAGCGGTTTCTGTTCCCATCGCGCGGCGTTGAAGGCCATCTCACGCGCCGTCGTGTCGCGCAGTTGATGAAAGACCTTGCGGTGCGCGCCGGTGTTGATCCCGCGCGGCTGTCGCCGCATGTCCTGCGGCATGCGTTTGCAAGTCATCTCGTGGCTAACGGTGCTGACCTTCGGTCCGTGCAACAATTACTGGGACATGCCGATATCGCGACGACACAGATCTATACCCATGTGCAAGACGAGCGCCTGCGACGGTTGGTGGCGGAAAAGCACCCTTTAGCCGCTCGCCGAAGTCGTTGACTGTGTGAGGCCACGCGCCTAGCTTCCCGGCCTCGCGGAGAGGGAGCGCCCCGGACGGGCGTGGCATTGCAATGAGCTTCACCAACGTCGAGCGCACCGCGCCGCGCCTCAACCGGTCGCAACTGTTCGTTCCCGGCGTGCGGCCGCAACTGTTCGAAAAGGCAGCGGCCTCGGATGCCGACGTCATTTGTCTCGATCTCGAGGACAGTGTTGCGCCAGCCGACAAGCCGAAGGCGCGGGCCAACATCATCGAGGCCCTGCGCAGCGTCGACTTTGGAAGCAAGTCGATTTCGGTTCGCATCAATGGGCTCGACACCTCGTGGTGCTATCGCGATGTCATCGACATCGTGGAGCAGGGCGGGGAGCGACTTGATCTCATCATGATCCCGAAGGTCGGCGTGGCGGCGGATGTCTACGCGATCGACATGCTGATCTCGCAGGCGGAGATGGCGGTTGGCCGCAAGAAGCCCATGAAGCTTGAAGTGATCATCGAAAGCGTGCTGGGCCTGAACAACATCGATGCCATCGCAGGGGCCTCGAAGCGGCTGGAGTCGCTGCATTTCGGCTCGGCCGACTACGCGGCCTCGGCCGGCATGCGGACGACGAACATCGGGGGACCGAACAAGGACTATGTGGTCCTGACTGACAAGAACGAGGCGGGGCAGCGCGATACGCACTGGTCGGATCTCTGGCATTCCATCACGGTGCGCATGGTGGCGGCAGCGCGCGCGCATGGCCTGCGTCCCATTGATGGGCCCTTCGGGGACTATTCGGATGCGGAAGGCTTTCTTGCGCAGTCACGCCGGTCGGCCGTCATGGGGTGCGAGGGCAAGTGGGCGATCCACCCCTCGCAGGTTGCCCTGGCCAATCAGGTCTTCACCCCGCCGGCCGATGAAGTCGAACGTGCGGAGGCCATCCTCAAGGCCATGAAGGAAGGTGCGGAGAAGGGTATGGGGGCGGTGGCGCTGAACGGCAAGCTCATCGACCTTGCGTCCATCCGCCAGGCGGAAGTCATCGTGGGGCAGATGAACATGATCCGTGAACGGACCAAATCCTGATCGTTACCGTGCCCGACAACAAACCCATGGAATCCAGCTTGACAGAACCCAAGCAGTCCGCCGCCCAGCAGCGCTTGCTGGCGCTTGCCGCGCTTGGCGTGGTGTTCGGGGATATCGGCACTAGCCCGCTCTACATGATGCGCGAGACCTTTGGTGCCTCGGGTGGCATGGCCATGAATCAGGCGTCGGTCTACGGGGTGCTGTCGCTGGCCTTCTGGTCGCTCATGATCGTGGTGTCGATCAAGTATTGTGCCTTCGTCATGCGGGCGAACAACAAGGGCGAAGGTGGCGTGCTGTCGCTGGCCTCGCTGGCGTTGCGCACCGGGCAGGCTGCGCCGCGCCGACGGCGGATCATCTCCCTGCTCGCACTGACGGGGCTCGGGCTTTTCTACGGCGACGCGCTGATCACGCCTTCCGTCTCGGTGCTCTCGGCGGTCGAAGGGCTTTCGGGCACCCGCGAGTTCAAGCCCTATATCGTGCCCATTGCGACCGTGATCCTGCTGTCGCTGTTCCTGTTCCAGAGCCGGGGGACGGGCAAGGTCGGACGTTTCTTCGGGCCGATCATGTTGCTCTGGTTCAGTACGATCGGGTTCCTTGGTCTCCTGCAGATCATCGAGCGGCCGCATGTGATGCTCGCCATCTCGCCGATGTATGCGCTGGACCTGGTGATGGCCCAGCCCTGGACCGTGTTCGTGGCGCTGGGTTCGATCGTGCTTTGCGTGACGGGTGCCGAGGCGCTCTATGCGGACATGGGCCATTTCGGGAAGGGTCCGATCCGCATGGCGTGGGCGGGTGTCATTGTCTGCCTCGTGTGCAGCTATTTCGGGCAGGGCGCGCTGCTGCTGTCCTCGCCGGGTTCGCTGGAGAATCTCTTCTTCAACATGGCGCCAGGGTGGGCCCTGTTCCCGCTGGTAGCGCTCGCGACCTGTTCGACCGTGATTGCGAGCCAGGCCGTGATCTCGGGTGTTTTCTCGCTGACACGCCAGGCGATCCAGCTTGGCTACCTGCCGCGCATGGACATCCGTCACACCTCGGCCACCGAGATGGGACAGATCTATATCCCGCAGATCAACTGGATGCTGATGATTGGCGTCACGACGATCGTGGTCTCGTTTGGAACGTCCAGTGCGCTGACCCATGCGTACGGGCTTGCCGTGACGGGCGCGATGATGATCGATACGATCCTCGCGGCGATTGTTGCGCGCTGGCTGTGGGGCTGGTCGCGATGGCTGGCCTTCGGCGTGTTCGGGCTGTTCTTCATGGTCGATGCGGTCTATGTCGCGTCCAACCTGCTGAAGATCCCGACGGGTGGTTGGTT
>JBEIFU010000160.1:0-6368 GCA_040382295.1 Alphaproteobacteria bacterium | reverse complement strand
GCGGTGGCGGAGGCGACAGGTGTGAGGCCAGCACTGCCAGAGCGTCTGCGATGGATCGAGACTGCAACCGAGCGTTGTGAAACCCTTCCAGCCCATGTCGAGGCCCTCAAGGCCGCCCTCGCCAAAGGCCCCGCCCGCTAGATTTTCCGGGGCAGCAGCGAGGGTAAATCACCCCGAAGCCCCGATGTAATGGTGGCTGTGATGCTCTATGTAAGGAGAGGCCATCGAAAGGTTGAACATTGTCGCCCCTGATCACGACGCTAGAGAATGGACTGACCGTCATCACCGATCCCATGCCGCATCTGGAGACGGCCAGCGTCGGTGTGTGGGTCGGAGCAGGCGCGCGTAATGAAACCGAGGGCACAAACGGCATTGCCCACATGCTTGAGCACATGGCCTTCAAGGGAACGGCTCGGCGCACCGCCCGCGGCATCGCCGAAGAGATCGAGCGCGTCGGTGGCTTCATCAACGCCTACACCGCTCGTGAACAGACGGCCTACTATGCCCGCGTCTTGCGCGATGACGTGCCCCTGGCCGTCGATATCCTCGCCGATATCCTGCAGAATTCCACCTTCGACCCGGAAGAGCTCGAGCGCGAAAAGGGGGTGGTCGTCCAGGAAATTGGGCAGGCCGAGGACACGCCCGACGACGTGATCTTCGACCACCTTCAGCTGCAGGCCTATCCCGGTCAAGCGCTCGGCCGTCCCATCCTCGGCAGTGAGGAGCGGGTGCGCGGCTTCACCCGTGAAGACTTGATCAGCCAGATCTCGACCTATTATCGCGCACCCTCCATGCTGCTCGTGGCATCCGGCGCGGTGAAGCATGAGGAGATGGTCGATCTTGGGCGAGCCCATCTCGCAAGCTTGCCGACCGGTACATCGCCTCCTCACCATGAAGCAGCCTATGCCGGCGGTGAATACCGGGAAGATGGCGACCTTGAACAGGCCCATCTCGCACTCGCTTTCAAGGGGGTGCACGCGCGGGAAGACGAACTCTACGCCATGCAGGTCTACTCGACCGTCCTGGGCGGCGGCATGTCATCGCGCCTGTTCCAGGAAGCGCGCGAGAAGCGGGGGCTCTGCTATGCCATCCATGCCTTCGGCGCGAGCTATGCGGAAACGGGTCTGTTCGGAGTCTACGCAGGCACTAGCGCAACCGACGCCCACGACCTCGTCTCGGTGATCGCTGGCGAAATGAAGGCATTGGCCGCACATGTCGACGAGGACGAACTCGTCCGCGCGAAGGCGCAATTGAGATCAGGCCTGCTCATGGGTCTCGAGCAAGCTTCTGCGCGCTGCGAACAGATTGCCGGCCAATACCTCACCTTCGGTCGCCTGTTCTCCCCGCGCGAACTGATCGCGCGCATCGACGCAGTTGACACCGCCGCCGTTCGCCGCATGGCCGCGCGCATCCTGGGCTCGGGCCCCATGTCGCTGGCAGTGCTCGGGCCTTCAGGTGGGTTGGGCTCTTACGACCGCGTCGCCGCGCGGTTCGGCTGACATGTCCCTTCCCAGCGCACTGACACGCCGGAAACCCGCCTTCGTCATCGAGGGCCAGCGCGTGCGCCTGCGAAGCCCCGCTGCGGCCGACTACGCCGCGTGGTCGGTGCTGCGCGCCGAAAGCAGGGCCCATCTTGCGCCGTGGGAACCTTCCTGGGCCTCCGATGAGCTGACACGCGAAGCCTTCCGACGCCGTCTCAACCGCTATCGCCAGGCCGAACGGGAAGGTGCCGGCTACATGTTCTTCATTTTCGTGGAACCTGCACTTGCGCTCGCAGGCGGCATCCAGCTTTCCAATGTCCGCCAGGGCATCGCACAGTCAGCCGCAACCATGGGCTACTGGATGGGCGAGCGCTTCGCAGGCCAGGGGTACATGACAGATGCCGTGAGCGCCGTGCTCCGCTACGGCTTCGAGCGATTGGGGTTTCATCGCATCGAGGCGGCCTGTCTGTCGGCCAACGCGCCATCCCGCCGGGTCCTCTCAAAATGCGGTTTTACCGCCGAGGGCACGGCCAGAAAGTACCTCAGAATCAATGGCGAATGGCAGGACCATCTGCTATTTGCCATCGTGGCCGGTGACCCGATGCCCCGGCCGGAATATCGGGACCTGAACAGATGAACCAGAACCAGAAGCAGCAATCATGGTGGCAGCGCCAGACGCCACAGTCCAAGGCGATCCTGGGCGGGCTTGCAGCCAGTATCGTCCTGACAATCGCGATCTTCGCTCCCGGCGGTCTTCTGTCGGGCCTGACAAGTCCATCCGAAATCGAAGCGTCACCCGAAGATCTCTCCTTTTCAAACGCACCTGACGAAGAGGCCGCTATGTCTGCAGAATTGAGCCAGGAAAAGAATGAAGCCTATCTCGAGCAAAATGCCACCAAGGACGGCGTCTCCGTCACGCCGTCAGGTCTCCAGTTCCGGAGCGTGAAAGCGGGCAGCGGCAAAGCGCCGGGACCAACCAGCGTGGTGACCGTCCACTACACGGGCAAACTGATTAACGGGAAGAAGTTCGACTCCTCCGTCGGTGGCGAGCCCATCAGCTTCCCGCTGAACCGGGTGATCCCGGGTTGGACCGAGGGCTTGCAGCTCATGAAGGAAGGCGAGACCGCCGAACTCGTCATTCCCCAGGATCTGGGCTACGGCGCCCGAGGCGCGCCGGGCGCAATCCCGCCCTATCAGACCCTCGTCTTCGAGGTCGAGCTGATCAAGGTCCAGTAACGCGGGATGGCCGACGCGGGCCTGGGGGCCCGGCAAGCTCTTGTTCTTGCTTTATTAACCGCAGGATCACGGGTCCTGCCCTATAAGGGTAGGTCCCGGTAACCCGAGCTGCGACGACATCGTCCCGTGCCTTACGTCTTGCGCGACAAGGATCATAGAATGGAGCAACGGCGGCCGCCTCGCGCCGTTGCGGTCTGGCGCGCGCTTCCAACCCTGATCCTGTTGGTGCTGCTTTCCTGGGGAGCGCATGCAGCGGCGCCGGTCAGTCTCGAGCGCGACGTCTCCGACATCACCCCCTGGCTTGAGCCCCATGTCCCCGCAGCGCAGGCGCCAGGCGGACCCGTTCGCGCACCTTCCGACTGGCGGTCGCTCGAGATCGCCAACCCGCTGCCGCAGGAGTTTCACCGCATCATCACGGCCGAGACCCGCGTGCAGGGCCTGATGCGTTTCCTGACCGCATCCGGCACCCCGGAAGTCAAGACAGCCGAAGCGGTGGGCGAGGGGGCACGCATTCGCATCATCCGGCACAATGGCAGGCCGGTCGCGGAACTCTTCCTCGATCCGCTCGCCACCGCTCGCTTTGCCTTTCGAACCGCGGGTGCCGACGATGGCACGGTCTGGAGTCTCTGGAAGACCGACGCCCTGGACGCAAGATATCGCGGCCACATCCTTGTCACGGGCCTCTTGAGCGGCGCGCTCCTGGTCATGATTGCCTGGCTCTCGGGGCTTGCGGTCCTCCGTCGCGCGATGGAGCCTGCATGGGCAGCGGCTAGCTTGACGTGCCTTGTGCTGCTGGTCCTCGGTGCCTATGGCCTCGCATTGCCCGCACAGCTGCTCGCTGTCGCCGGCGCGGCGATGTTTGCCGCAGCACTTCGCTACGTTAGCGAACATCTCGACTGGAGCCGCAAGCGTCCCAACTTCGCGCTGGTCCTCGACGGCGTGGCATTCGCGATTGTCGGCTTCGCTTCCATTGCGGCCATGGGTATCGAGGAAGTGTGGCAGATCCTGAAGGCACTGCTTTGGGCAGGCCCGGTGCTGGCAGCAGTCGGGGTCGTGATCGATTCCCGCCGCCCGGACGCCAGGGCACGAGCCCTGCTGCCAGGCCTTGCGATATTGATGGCAGCGGCCCTGCTGCCGCTCATATTGCCGGCCAGCCTGCTCGACTTCGTGACCGACGGCGAACTGTTCAACGATGCCATCCTCACAGCCGGCGCGATAGCACTCGCCTTCGCCGCAGGAGCGCCCGCCGAACCCGAACTCGACGAGGTGTCGCGCGAGCAACTGTCGGAGGAAGGACGCAAGGCACGCGAGGCCGAGTACCGGTACGCGCTAGGCCTGGCAGCCGCCCATCAGGGGCTTTGGGACTGGAATTTCGAAACAGACACGCTGTTCGTCTCTCCATCAGTCGAGGTCCTGCTGGGTCTCGAGGCAGGCGCGCTTGCGGACTCGGAACGCAAATGGGCCGAGCTGATCCTCGCAGAAGACATCGCGCTCTACGCCGATACGTTGAATGCCCACCGGAAGCAGGGCGGCTCAACCTTCAACCTCGAAGTCCGCATGCGGCACGCAAAGGGTGGCTTCCGATGGGTACAGTTGCGCGCCAGCTGTGTGGCAGGCCCATCCGGACGTGCCCTTCGCTGTATCGGGGTCGTGAGCGACATTACCGCCCGGAAAGCCCAGGAGCAGCGCCCGCCCGTGGAGGAGGAGGCCGATGCCACCACCGGCCTGATGCCGCGAGCACCCTTCATGAAGCGCGTCGACGCCGTTCTCGCAGCCATGAAGCCGGGTGCGGCCCGCAGACATGGGGCAGTGCTCGCCGTTGACGTCGATCGCGTGCGCTCCGTCATTGACGCGATGGGGCGCGATGCTGGCGATCGCTTCCTCGAACAGATTGCCCGCCGGCTCGACCATGCCGTCGGCCCGCAGGACGCCGTTGCCCGCCTTGGAATGGAGGAATTCGCCGTACTGGTGCTTGGCAGCGCGGGGGACGAAGACGGCGCCGGGATTGCCCAGCGCATCCGTGACGCGTTGACCCAGCCCGTTGTCGTGGGCGGTCGCGACATCTATCCCGCCGCATCGATCGGGCTGGCGCTGATTGATGCAGCACATCGCCAGGGCACGCAGGTCCTGCGCGAGGCCGAGCTGGCGATGTTCCACGCCAAGCGCACGGGGCGCGGCAACTTCGAAATCTACCAGCCCCTCATGAAGCCGCGGTCACCTGACCGCCTGACCATGGACGCCGACCTGCGCATGGCGCTTGAACGCCAGCAGATTGAGCTCCATTTCCAGCCAATCATGAGGCTTGACGACAATGCGGTCGTGGGCTTTGAGGCGCTGATGCGGTGGCGTCACCCGCAGCGAGGCCTTCTCGCACCAGCGGAATTCATTCCGCTCGCCGAGGAAACCGGTCTCATCGTGCCGCTGGGAAGTTACGCGGTTGAGCGCGCAGCCGTTGAACTTCGGCGCTGGCAGACCGCCTTCAGGCTTCGGGATCCGGTTTTTTGCAGCGTCAACGTTTCGGCCCGCCAGCTGCTGCGTCAGGAATTCTTCGACGACGTGATCGGGATCCTCGACCGGCAGAACCCGCAGCGCCTCTCGTTGAAGCTGGAGATCACGGAAAGCGTGATCATGCAGAATCCCGACGCCATGGTCGACGCCCTCCAGCACCTGAAGGATGCCGGCGCGGGGCTCGCGCTTGACGACTTTGGAACAGGCTTCTCGTCGCTGGCCTACCTGCAGCGCTTCCCCTTCGATACAGTCAAGATCGACCGAAGTTTCATCACCGACATGGCGCACAACGAGGAGACGCCCGTCGTTCTTCGTTCCATCATCCGCCTGGCCCACGACCTCGACATGTCCGTTGTCGCCGAAGGAGTGGAAACGGCTGACGAAGCCGCCAGCCTGCGGTCGTTGCAATGCGAATTCGCCCAAGGATTTCTGTTTGGCGCCCCCATGACGGCTAACCAGGCCTATAACTTCCTGGCAGCCAGCCTGCGACCAGCACCTGCTCCCCGGGGGCTTCCGCGCCCTGGCGGCTCAGGCCCGTCCCGAGTCCCTCGAAAGCTGTGAGGGATTGATCCCGAGCTTGCGCAGCCCATGCTCCCACTTCAGTTCGTAGTTCTGGCCGAACAGCAGGAAGTCATCGGACGGGCAGATGAGCCACGCGTTTCGGGCCAGTTCTGACTCCAGTTGCCCAGCCCCCCAGCCCGCATAGCCCAGCGCCAGCATCGACGCACGCGGACCACGGCCTTCTGCAATGTCCGAGACCACGTCGACCGTGGCAGTCAGACCAAGATTGAGCCCCGCGTGTTGACCGATCCGCATCGTGCTGCTCCCGGCGTCATACTCGCCCGAGTGCAGGACGAAGCCGCGTTCCGTCTCGACCGGCCCACCGAACATCACAGGTAAACCCACGGCACCCTTGCTCCTGGGCATGATGCGCAACTGCCGGAGCAGGTCGACGAACGACATGTTGCGGACCAGCTTGTTGAGGATCAGTCCCATGGCACCGCGCTCGGAATGCGCGCAGAGGAAGATGGCAGCCTGCTCCATCTTGCGGTCGGGAATGCCGGGCATCGCAACAAGAACCTGCCCCTCGAGCGAGCCCGGGGTTGGTGGCGTGGCCTGCCTTGATGCACTGAAGAAAACCAT
>JBEIFU010000159.1:0-6389 GCA_040382295.1 Alphaproteobacteria bacterium | reverse complement strand
GACGGCATCCGTGCCGTGCCAGCGGATCGATGCCCAACGCTCGAACCGCAGCGGATCATCCGTCAGCATGGCGCCGCCATCGCCATAGCAGCCCAGCGTCTTCGACGGATAGAAGCTTGTTGCCGTCATGTCGGTCAGCGCCCCGATGCGCACACCGTTCTGCGCCCCGCCAAAGCTTTGGGCAGCATCGGCCATGACCAGCATGCCGTGCTTGCGGGCGATCTTGTGAATGGCGGGATAATCGGCCGGCAGGCCATAAAGGTCGACCGCAATCACCATACGCGGCTTGAGCTTGCCTTCGCGCAGAACGGCTTCAACCTGCGCCTCAAGGTGCACAGGATCCATGTTGCAGGTCCCTGCATCGACATCCACGAAGACAGGCGTCGCCCCTGCAACAAGCACCGCATTCGCCGTCGCGTTGTAGGTGAACCCCGGGATGAAGATCGCATCGCTCGCTTTGACCTCTTCGCCCATCAGCGCAATGACCAGCGCATCCGTGCCACTGGCAACGGCAAGAGCATGTTTGGCACCCGCCCATCCGGCAAGCTGCGCCTCCAGCTCGCCCACCTCCGGGCCGCCGATAAAGGCGCCGTGGTCGAGGATCTTCTGCCAGCGCTTCTCGATGTCGGCGCGCAGCATCGCCTTGGGGGTTTCAAGATCAAAGAAGCGGATCGGTCCCGCATCTGCGCCGGCAGCGCGGGCCTCAGGCGTCTTCAGGTCAGGCATTGACAAGTCTCTTCTGGCTTTGAGGCGTCTTGGCCGCATCAAGGATCCTGAGCGCAGTCTCCAGCGCACGGCGTGCCTCGAGCGGCGGGATGGCAGCCGGCAGGTTCTGGCGCACGGAGCGAACGAACTGCGCAACTCCATGGCCCAGCGGATCAACCGCGGGACACGGAATACCGTCCACCGCCTCGCCCCTGCTGTCGAGCGACTTCAGCTTGCGCGGCGTGCTGTTGGTCATCTCGCGCGTGAGGAAATCGATATGGATCTCGCCATCCGGGTAAGTCACGCGCATGAAGCGCTTGCGAGCCTCGGCCATGCGGCTGGCAAACAGTCTGATCTCCATGCCGTCAACAAGCGTGAGGCTGGCAGCCACTTCGTCGGATCGTGACGGCTCTGAGCGCTCGCTCGCCTGAATCGTGGCGATATCTGCTGGATTGAGAAGATGGCACAGGTCGATGTCATGGATCATCAGGTCAAGCACCACGCTGACATCGGTGTTGCGCGGATTGAACGGTGCAGCGCGATGTGTCTCGATGCGCAGCGGTCTCACATCGCCATCGAAAAGACCGAGATAGCGCATGAAGAAGCGCTCCTGGTGGCCCGTATGCAGCACCGCACCGCGCGCCTCGGCCACCCGCACCAGCGCATCAGCCTCGCGCATGTTTGCTGCGAGCGGCTTTTCGATGAACACGTGCTTGCCCTGGTTGAGACAGCCGACGCCGATCTCTCCATGAAACCGGGCCGGCGCCGCGATCGTCACGATATCGACATGGGGCAGCATGGCACGCCAGCCGGCAAAAGCAGTCACACCGAAATCATTTGCCAGCGTCTGCGCCCGGACTTCCGACACATCCGCGATCCCAACGAGCTTCACGCCGGGCAAGCCCGCGTACTTGCTCGCGTGGAAGCGTCCGAACGCACCCGCACCGATCACGCCTGCCCTGATCGTCTCATGCCCGGCCTCTTGCCGGTTGTCCGAACTCATGCCCCACACCCGCTATTACTGCACGCTCCGCAACCCCAGTTTGCGGTGCATCATGACTTGTCGGGTTTTCCTACACCATTCAGGCGAGTGCCGCACCCTTTCAAGAAATGTTGCAGCATTGTCACGCGAAACCTGCGCTTGCCCGAGGCGCCCTTTTCACGGAAAAGACGTGGTTGACGCCATTTCGTATCCAGCAATCGGAGACCACCATGTCAAACTTGACAGGATTTGAAGTTCGCCTGAAGAGCCGCCCCGTCGGCATGCCGACCCCCGACAACTTCGATTATGTGCAAGCCCCGGTCGCAGACCCCAAGGAAGGCGAAGTCCTGGTCCGCAATATCTGGATGTCGGTAGACCCCTACATGCGCGGCCGCATGATCGATCGCGAAAGCTACGTTCCACCCTTCCAGATCGGCCACGCCCTTCAGGGCGGCGCCATCGGCCAGGTGATCGCCGCCGGCAAGGGCGCAACGCTCCAGGTCGGCGACTACGTCAGCCACATGCTGGGTTGGCGCGATTATGCAGTCGTGGGGCCCATGGCCATGCCGCAGAAGATTGACCCCAAGCTCGCCCCGATCCAGAGCTTCCTCGGCGCGCTCGGCATGCCGGGCATGACTGCTTATGCCGGCCTGTACCGGATCGCCGCCTTCAAGCCCACAGACACGGTCTTTGTCTCGGCCGCCTCAGGCGCCGTGGGTTCGGTCGTCTGCCAGCTGGCGAAGGCGCAAGGCGCTTATGTCGTGGGCTCGGCGGGCTCTGACGAGAAGTGCCAATGGCTGCTCAAGGAGGCAAAGATCGACCGTGCCATCAACTACCGCAAGGAAAGCGACCTCGATAAGGCCGTAGGCGCCGCCTTCCTGAAGGGCATCGATGTCTACTTCGAAAACGTCGGCGGCAAGCACCTCGAGGCCGCGCTCAATCACATGCGCGTCTTCGGACGCATCGCGATGTGCGGCATGATCGAGCAATACAACAACACGGCGCCGGCGCCCGGGCCATGGAACATCATCATGACGATCCCCAAGAGCCTGAGGATCGAAGGCTTTGTCGTGTCAAACCACTACGACCTGCTGCCCAAATTCTATCAGGAGATGGGCAAGCTCATCGCCGAGGGCAAAATGAAGTGGCAGGAGAGCGTAACCGACGGATTGCAAAACGCGCCAAACGCGTTCCTCGGTCTTTTCAAGGGCGAGAACTTCGGCAAGGCCCTGGTCAGGATCGGACCCGACAAGGCAGTCTGAGGCAACCACGAACAAGGCGAGGGAGTCACCCATGACGGCAGGCAGGCGCTGGGTGCTGGCACGGCGACCCGTAGGGGTTCCGTCTACGGATGACTTTCGCCTGGAGGACATGACCCTGCCCGCGCTTCAGGACGGACAGGCCCTCATCCGGGTCGATCACATCTCGGTCGACCCGGGCATGCGCTCGCGCTTGTCAGGGGATTCCTACGCACCAGCGCTAGACCTCGGCGCCACGATCGAGAGCGCTGGCGTTGGCCAGGTCATCGCATCGCGGTCGACCAAGCTGAAGGAAGGCGCCCGCGTCTGGGGCGGCTTTGGCTGGCAAACTCATCTCATCACTGACGGCCGCGGCGTCCAGGCACTCGATCCCGATCTCTACAAGGGGCCCATCACGCCAACAGCTGCGATTGGGCTCTTTGGCATTCCGGGCCTCACGGCCTTCTTTGCCCTTCTCGAGGTTGGCAAGCTGCGACCCGGCGACACCGTCCTCGTCTCGTCCGCCGCAGGCACCGTCGGCGCAACAGCAGGCCAGATCGCAAAGATCCACGGCTGCACTGTCATCGGCATTGCCGGATCCGACGCAAAGTGTGCATACCTGAAAGAGATCGGCTTCGACGCAAGTATCAGCCACCGCACGTGCGGTGATCTGGCGACGGCGTTCCGCGCTGCCGCACCAAAGGGCTATGACATCTACATCGACAATGTTGGCGGCGAGATGCTCGACGCGGCCATCGTGAACATGCGCCGCCATGGCCGCCTGGTTATCTCGGGCCAGATCGCAGAGTACAACACCACCAAGCCCCGGGGCATCCGCCATACCCTGCCCTTCATCACCCAGCGCCTGCGAATGGAAGGCCTGGTCGTCTACGATCATCACGTTCAATTCGATGAAGCCCGCCGACAAATGGCGACATGGGTCCACGAGGGTAGACTGCGATGGCGGGAAGACATCATAGATGGCATCGAGAACGCGCCTACGGCCTTCGCCGGGCTATTTTCAGGGGACAGCTTCGGCCGCCGGTTGATCCGCGTCGCTTGAGGAGATTTCACCAGCCGCATCAGCGGCCCGTCGAGAACCGACGTGGCAGTGAAAGCGCTGTACCACGCCTTACGGCGCCAGCGATGCCTTGATCTCCCCAACCCGGTCTCGTGTCATCAGCGCCCGGCAGCTCGCAGCGATGACGGCCTGCCCGGAGCCCCCATAGAAGCTGGTCGATTTCCAATGGCAGTTCTTCTCCCGGAAGTCGCGCCACACGAGCTGGGACTGCCGAAGCGCCTCCGCAGGTGGCGGCCCGTAACCGGGAACGGCAGGCCCGGCTTCACTGGCCTGCGCCATCGCCTGACCCAGTACACGCTTGAGGTCAGCCTCATGCTTCTTCAGCTCACGCTCCGCGCAGTCAAGATGCTGCGCATTGTTCGTCGCCGCATCGCATACCCACGCCTCGCCGGCGCTGCTGCTCCAGACCGGCAGACCCACGACAAAAAAAGCCAGAAAAGCCAGAAGAAAGACGCGCACTGCCAACCTCCTTCGATCCCCAGAAGAACAAGCCTAGCTTATTCAGACGTCAAAGACGACGGGCCTACTGTGCCGCCGCTGGTGAGCGCGCCTTGACACGTTCTGCCCGGATCCCCTCGGCGACGAGAAACGCCAATTCGATCGACTGGTTGGCATTGAGCCGCGGGTCGCAATGGGTGTGGTAGCGGCTCGACAGATCGGCATCCGTGATGGCGGCTGCACCACCTGTGCACTCCGTGACATTCTGGCCCGTCAACTCCAGATGCACCGCCCCCGCATGCGTGCCTTCGCCACGGTGGATGGCAAAGAAGGTCTGCACCTCCTTGAGTACCCGGTCGAAGGGACGCGTCTTGTAACCGGAAGAGGACTTGATCGTGTTGCCATGCATCGGATCGCACGACCAGACCACCTTGCGCCCCTCACGCTGGATGGCGCGGATCATGCGCGGCAGATGGTCCTCGATCTTGTCCGACCCGTAGCGCGTGATCAGCGTAAGCCGCCCCGGCTCGTTCGCCGGGTTCAGGATATCGCAAATCCGGATAAGTTCATCATTGCTGAGGCTGGGCCCGCACTTCACGGCCAAGGGATTGCGGATGCCACGCGCAAATTCCAGATGTGCGCCGTCCAATTGACGTGTGCGATCACCGATCCACAGCAAGTGGGCCGACGTGTCGTACCAGTCACCCGTGGTGGAGTCGATGCGCGTCATGGCCTGCTCGTATCCCAGCAGCAGCGCCTCGTGGCTGGTATAGAACTCCGTCGTGCGCAATTGCGGCGCACTGTCAGGCGTGATGCCGCACGCCTCCATGAATTCCAGCGTCTCCGAGATCCGGTCAGCAAGCATCTTGTAGCGCTCGCCAGCCGGCGATCCTGCGATGAAGCCGAGGTTCCATTTGTGCACATTGTGCAGGTCGGCATAACCGCCCTGAGCGAAGGCCCTGAGCAGGTTCAACGTCGACGCTGCCTGCGCGTATGCCTGCATCATCCGCTCCGGATCCGGCGTACGGGCGACCCGCTCAAAGGGAGACGCGTTGATGATATCACCCCGATAGGAAGGCAGCTCGACACCGTCCACGCTCTCCGTATCGCTCGAGCGCGGCTTGGCAAATTGGCCCGCGATGCGTCCAACTTTGACGACGGGCATGGCACCGGCAAAGGTGAGGACCACCGACATCTGCAGCAGCACCCGAAATGTGTCGCGGATATTGTCAGGATGGAACTCGGCAAACGACTCGGCGCAATCGCCACCCTGCAGCAGGAAAGCCTTCCCCTCCGCGACATCGGCAAGGGCACGCTTCAGGTTCCGGGCCTCACCGGCAAATACCAGAGGTGGATAACCCTTGAGCCGCGCCTCGACGCGCGCAACAGCCTCGGCATCCTCGTAAGAGGGAACCTGCGCGATCGGCTTGTTCCGCCAGCTGGCCGGTGTCCAGTTCATGTCCTGTGTCCTCGAGCAGCCCTAGATAGCGCGCAGTCCCCGACCAGTGCCAGTGTCAAGGCAGACCGCGGTTAACCGGCGCGTGCGTGCTGCTGCAGCTCAAGTACCCGCACGCCCGAAAGCGAGCCGACCAACGCCACACTGGCCATCGAAATGAACAACCCATGGTCAACGACCCCGGGGATGGCCTCAAGCATGCGCGCAAGCCGCTCGGGATCGGGAATGCTGTCAGCCGCACAATCGGCGATCATGTTACCACTGTCGGTACGAAACGGATGTGCCTCGCCACCGCGAAGCCGCATGAGGTTCTGGGCACAGCCGCAACGCGCGGCAGCCTCGGCAACGCGCTCCATGGTAACCTGCCAGGCAAAGGGAACGATCTCGACCGGAAGCGGAAAACGCCCCAGCCCGTCCACGACCTTTGCCTCGTCCGCAATCACCACCATCCGGTCCGATGCCGCAGCAACAATCTTTTCCCGCAGCAAT
>JBEIFU010000158.1:0-6402 GCA_040382295.1 Alphaproteobacteria bacterium | reverse complement strand
GCGCCAGTCCTCGTGACCGAGGAGATGCTGCGCTCAATGAAGCCCGGTTCGATCCTGATGGACCTCGCGGCAGAGCAGGGCGGTAACTGCCCCCTGACAAAGGCCGGCGAAACGATTGATATCGGCGGTGTGAAGATCGTGGGCGCGCTCAACCTGGCAGGACGCCTCGCGGCCGATGCCTCCGCGCTCTACGCCCGGAACCTCTTCAATTTCGTCTCCCCCCTGATCGACAAGGCAACCAAGGGCCTCAAGATCGACTGGAACGACGACATCATCAAGGGAACCTGCCTGACGCGCGACGGAGAGGTCGTTCACCCCGCACTGAAGGCCTGAGGAGCACTACCATGGAAGTCATCGACCCCTTTATCTTCCGCCTCTCGATTTTCGTGCTGGCCATCTTCGTGGGCTACTACGTGGTCTGGAGCGTCACGCCCGCCCTCCACACCCCGTTGATGTCGGTGACGAACGCGATCTCTTCGGTGATCATCGTCGGCGCGCTGCTTGCAGTCGGCGTGGACCTCATCGCCGCTGGCGACAGCGGCTGGGTCGCAAAGCTCTTCGGTGTCATCGCCGTTATCCTCGCCAGCGTGAATATTTTCGGTGGGTTCCTTGTCACCCAGCGCATGCTGGCGATGTACCGCAAGAAAGAGAAGAAGTAGGCGCTCGGCAGTGGATCCCTCCATCTCCCTCGCTGACATGATTGCGGTAGGACTCCTCGTGGTCGGGACAGGAGAGATCGTGGCAGCCCGCTTCTTTGCAGCCCAGCAGACCGCGCGATCCACCCTGATCGCGGCACTCTTGTTCTGGGAAGGGCTGGCCATGTTTGCAGGCGCTTCCATACTCATCATCCGCCAGGACTTCGACTTATCAACAATCGTCGCTCTCGTCGCCATCTGGATGGCCGGGGCAGGCATGGGCCTGCTGCGGGCTGGAGTCTTCGATGCGCCGCGCGAATAACCAGGATCGGTTACAGGCATGAACCCCAATCTGGCAGCACTTCTCTACCTCGTGTCGGGTGTCCTGTTCATCCTGGCGCTCCGCGGTCTGTCGAGCCCCGAAACCTCACGCGCCGGCAACCGCAACGGCATGCTGGGCATGGTAATTGCCGTCCTGACCACGCTCGCCGTGGCAAGCCCCACGGACGCACTGACCTGGGGCCTGATCCTCGGCGGCGTCGCCATTGGCGGCGGCATCGGTGCCATTATCGCGCGGCGCATCGCGATGACGCAGATGCCCCAGCTCGTCGCAGCCTTCCACAGCCTCGTCGGTCTCGCGGCTGTCTTCGTGGCAGCCGCCGCGCTCTATGCCCCGCAGGCCTTCAACATCGGTGAGCCTGGCAACGTCCACATCCAGTCCCTGATCGAGATGTCACTCGGCGTGGCCATTGGTGCGATAACCTTCTCCGGGTCGATCATCGCCTTTGCCAAGCTGAACGGGAACATGTCGGGTGCACCCATCATCCTGCCGGCACGCCACCTCGTGAACATCCTGATAGCCGCCGCCATCGTGGCGCTGATCTTCATTCTGGTCCTGAGCCACGGCGAGGCGACCTGGGCCTTCTGGGCAATCACGGTTCTCTCGATGATTCTCGGCGTGACGCTGATCATTCCCATCGGTGGCGCCGACATGCCCGTCGTCGTCTCGATGCTGAATTCCTACTCCGGCTGGGCTGCCGCCGGCATCGGCTTCACGCTTGAGAACTCGGCGCTCATCATCACGGGCGCCCTCGTCGGTTCATCGGGTGCCATCCTGAGCTACATCATGTGCAAGGGCATGAACCGCAGCTTCTTCTCGGTCATCCTCGGCGGGTTCGGTGGCGAGACGGCTGGCCCCGCAGGCAAGCAGGAAACGCGCCCCATCAAGCAGGGCTCGGCCGAGGACGCCGCCTTCATCATGAAGAATGCTTCATCCGTGATCGTCGTCCCGGGCTATGGCATGGCCGTCGCCCAGGCCCAGCACGCGCTGCGCGAAATGGCCGACAAGCTCAAGAAGGAGGGTGTCAAGGTCTCCTACGCCATCCACCCCGTCGCCGGCCGCATGCCGGGGCACATGAATGTGCTGCTGGCCGAGGCCAACGTGCCTTACGACGAGGTTTTCGAACTCGAGGACATAAACAGCCAATTCGCGATGGCAGACGTCGCCTATGTGATCGGCGCCAACGACGTGACCAACCCGGTTGCCAAGACAGATCCCCAATCCCCCATTTACGGCATGCCCATTCTGGACGTCGAAAAGGCGAAGACCGTGCTCTTCATCAAGCGGGGCATGGGCTCGGGCTACGCCGGCGTAGAAAACGAGTTGTTCTTTCGGGACAACACGATGATGCTGTTCGCAGACGCCAAGAAGATGACCGAGGAGATTGTGAAATCGCTTGGCTAGCCTCAAGGAAGCGCGGTCTCTGGTGCGCGAAACGGCCCAGCGTTAACTTTTGCAGGATTTAGGGGTTGCACCATCGTTGGGGCTGACACGATGCTGCAGGCGAGTTACAGATGACAGGACATCTGTCAGGGAACCGTCAGGATGAAATTTCGTCTAAACATGCTCATCCCCGTCATGGCTGGGGCTCTGTTCCTGACAGCGTGCGAGAACCCCTTTGCCCCCACGGGTTCGGGTTCCTCCGTCCCGGAGGTCGCTCCGGAAGCGAAGGCAACGATCGAGCAGTATGTTGCAAAGGTCAACGCACACGACGCAACGGGCGCCGGCGAGCTGCTGGCAGAGGGTCCCGGCTTTGTCTGGATCGAGAACGGTGAAGTCTCCTACGAAACCAAGACGGCGGCCGTTGCAGCGCTGACCAACTATTTCGCAGGGTTCCCGGAGTCCCACTTCGAGGCCTATGACATGCGGATCTCGATGCTGTCAGATGAATCTGCCCTGGCTGTGTTTAGGTACACCCAGACCGTGGCTGCGAACGGACAGGCTTCTCTCAAGTTCGAGGGGACCATGAGCTTGACCCTGGCCAAGCACGACGGCGAGTGGAAGATCGTGGCGGGACATCGCAGCGCCAGCAAATTTCCGCATTGACGCGCAAAACCAGGCTCCGCCGCTAACCAACTGGCCCTTCAGGAAAATCTTCTGTTGATCCCTGTGTCTCCGGCGTGGTTTTCTGCTCCCGGGGCGGCGGGCAATGGAAAATCCGGTTCTTGAACTGAAGGATGTCACGAAACGCTACGGCGACTTCACGGCCGTGGACGATGTCAGCTTTTCTGCGCCAGCAGGCAGGATTGTAGGCCTGCTGGGACCCAACGGCGCGGGCAAGACGTCGACATTGCGAATGATCCTCGGGATCTCTTCTCCCTCGGCCGGCTCGATCACCATCTTCGGCAAGCCCCCGGGGCGCGGCGTCCAGCGCAGGATCGGCTACCTGCCCGAGGAGCGCGGCCTCTACAAGCGCATGACCGCCTTCGACACCATTGTTCACTTTGCCCGGCTGAAGGGTCTCTGGGCATCCAAGGCCCGCAAGCGAGCGAACGAGTTGCTGGACGAATTGGGTCTATCCCACGTCAGGGATCGCCGGATCGAAGCGCTGTCCAAGGGCATGGCCCAGAAAATCCAGTTGGCGACGGCAATCGCCCACGAGCCCTCGCTGGTCATTCTGGATGAGCCGTTCTCGGGGCTCGATCCGATCAACCAGAATGAGCTGGAGGCCGCCATTCGCAAATTGGCGCGCAACGGAGCGACCGTCTTGTTTTCCACCCACACGATGAGCCACGCCGAGCGCCTGTGCGACCGCTTCGTGATCCTCGTCAAGGGCAAGAAAGCCTTTGACGGCACGCTGCAGGAAGCCAGGTCCATCATGCCCCGCAGCGTCAAGCTGGAGTCCCCGGGCGATCTTTCCTTCCTCGTCGACCTGGAAGGGGTGGCGCAGGTCCATCCGCCGCGAGACGGGGTGACCTGGTGGGAAGTCTATCTGTCAGCCGGCACGGACCCCCAGCTTATTCTCGCGGCCTGTTTCGAGCGAGGCGTCAAGCTGACCCGCTTCGATACATCAGCACCGCCATTGCACGAGATCTTCGTCTACCTCGCCGGCGGCAATGCGGAAGGGCTGGCGCCATGAGACAGACCTGGATCATCGCCTGGCACGGCTTCGTGCAGCATGTGACGTCCCGACCATTTCTGCTTGGCGTGATGCTGCCCGTGTTCTACCTGATGTTGGTGGGCTGGGTTCCTGGCGCATCGCAGAGCCAGCTCGCCCAACTCGGAGCGCCGACCCGTCACTTCGCGGTCATCGACCAGACAGGCCGCATGATCGAGGCAATAGACGCCGCGATCGAGCAGGAGCGCCTCCAGCTGGGGCTTCTGGCGCTGAACGACTACGCCGCGACGCACGTCGATGAGACCTTGCTGCGAAAGTCCGCCCCGGATCTTGCCGCGCTGCTGCTTGACGCGGATCCCTTGAGCAAAGCCGCAAGTCGTCAGTTGCAGCAGAGGGGCGGGACGATAGCCGTGTTCATCGCTATGCGGCCATACCTGAAGCCCGGCGCTCCCAGCTTCAACGAGCCACAAAGCCAGTTCGTCCGGATCGACGTACCCGAGGATCTGGCGGGCAGCCCTGACCTGGCAGAGGCCGCGCGACCCTACCTCTCCGCAGAGCAACTGGCTCGCAGCCCTCTGGGACCAGTTCAGCTCTGGGCGATCCTTTTAATCCCCGAGGGGGTCCTGAACGGCTCCGCGCCGGCCCAGTATCTCGCCGACGACCTGAACCGCCCTGGCCTGAGGGAATTCCTCAGACAGGCAATGGACACGCAGCTCAGCCGCCTCGCGGCAGATGGCCTCGCCATCGCACCGGGAGACGTTGAAAGCATTCTGGGCGCGGCAAGCCAGATCAACTCGGTCGATCCCGATCCCGAACGCCTGGGCGCAGTGACAGGCCTGCGCCAGCTGAAAGTCCTCGCGGCCAACCTGGTCTACTTCATGCTTTTCTTCGCTCTGTTCATGACCGCCAACATGGTGGTGATGGCGCTCGTCGAGGAGAAGAGCAATCGCGTCGCCGAACTCCTGCTGTCGTGTGTACGCGCCGAAACCTTGATGGCCGGCAAGCTGCTCACGGGACTGCTTCTTGCGCTGTTCCTTGTTGCTGTATGGGTCGTCACCGTGATGGCAAGCATCGGCGTGTTCTTTCCGGCAGGGCAGCCAATTGCCGCCCAATTGCTCGGGAACATCTCCAGCCCCGCCCAGATCTTTCAGATCACTGTATTTTTCGCCATGTCCTACCTGACTGTCGGAGCGTTCTTCCTGGCAGCCGGCAGCGCGGCAAACTCGATTTCTGATGCCCAGGCCGTCGTGGCGCCAGCAACGCTGGTCACCATGCCGATCTGCATGTTGCCTCTGGCGTTGGCCTACGCACCTGAAAGCGCAGTCGCGCGCTTTGCGTCCTACGTGCCTTTCTTTGCGCCATTCACAATGATGGTTCGGTCACTTGGAGAACCGGCAGGGATCGATGTTCTCGGCTCTTTTGTTGTTAGCGCTCTGACATTGTGGTGGTTGATTACGCTGGTAGCCCGCGTCTTCCGTGCGAACCTGCTGCGCCCTGACACGCCCGCGAGCTTTTCGGGGTTCATGCGCGACCTGTTCAGGCCGCCTCGCCGGACCTGAAACGAAAAAGCCCCGGGGTCTGAAAGACACCGAGGCTTTCGATAGCGGCAGGTCCAGGGTCTTAAGGTCGGCCTGGCCGGGCAACCCTCGGGGTCTTCGGGAGGAGGCCTTCACGCTGCAGTTTCTTGCGATGCAGCTTGCGCGCACGGCGAACCGCCTCGGCCTTCTCGCGGGCACGCTTTTCGGAGGGCTTCTCGAAGTGATTGCGCAGCTTCATCTCGCGGAACAGGCCCTCGCGCTGCATCTTTTTCTTGAGCGCCTTGAGGGCTTGGTCAACATTGTTGTCACGCACGACGATCTGCAAGGAAAACCTCCGGTTCAACTCTTGAAACGACGAGCGGTTCGGCTCCATCCGGCCCACCACTCAGGAGGCCGGGTGATTACCAGACCCAAGGCAGCCTGTCCACCCTTGCAGGCTGCGGCAGCGAGGCTCATATCTGGGCGATGACGATCCGAAAAATCGCGAAAATGGGCCACCCCGCCCTCCGCCAGCGTGCTGAACCGGTCACCAATCTGGATGATCCTGAACTGCGCCGACTGGTGGAGGACATGATCGAGACCATGATCGACGCCAACGGCGCCGGCCTGGCCGCCCCGCAGGTTCATGAACTCGTCCGGCTGGTGGTCTTCCAGGCGCCGGCAAGCCGATCAGACCCCGGTCTTTCCCAAGCCGAACAGTTCGACCACACGGCACCCCTCACAGTGCTCGTGAACCCCGTGATCAAGGTTCTCTCGCCCGAGCGGGAAGGCGGCTGGGAGGGTTGCCTGTCCGTCCCCGGTCTCAGGGGTTGGGTGGAACGGCCTGCTCAT
>JBEIFU010000157.1:0-6420 GCA_040382295.1 Alphaproteobacteria bacterium | reverse complement strand
GGGATGCGGGTTTTTTGCACTACGCGGGTTATCTGCTGCCGCTGGCCGTTCTGCCCATGCTGGTTGCCACATTGTTTTGGTCATATGCGCGGGTGCAGAGCGCGCCGGGGTGGCTGACCACGAGCGACGGGCTTGTCCTTGTGCGTGCCGGACGCGCGGGAACCTTGGATGAGCTGCCGTTTCGCGAGGGCGACTTCGTCAAGGCTGGTTCGGTTGTCGCCAATGTCCGCGTCGAGCAAGGTCACGCGACACTCGGTGAAACGCCAGAGGCGGCGCTGCTGAACTTTCTTGGCGTCCAGGCGCAGCGGCTGGAAAGGCAGATCGAGCTTGCTCGAACGCGCGGGGCGGGCGAGATTGCGCGACAGAAGGAATTGATTTCGGGCCTTGTACGAGAGAGGTCAGAGATCGATCAGCAACTCTCACGGCAATCGTCCATTGTCGCCTCGAGCTGGCGCGATGTCGAGGCGGCGGAGGCGCTGACGGCAAAGGGCTTTGTAAGTGGGCGCGAGGTGCGCAGTCGGCGCGCAGTGTGGAGTGAACAGGCACGCGACGAAAGCATCTTGCGCCAGCAGCGCGTGGCATTGATTTCGCGTCTTGCGGCCGCACAGTCGGAACTGGAGCGATTGCCAGTTGATCTTGACACATCGATTGCACAGCTGGAGGCGGCACGCGCCGAGCTTGCCCAGCGGCGCGCCGAAATCGAGGGACGGCGCAGCTATTCCCTCGTGGCGCCGATTTCCGGGCGCATTGCCAATCTCAATGTGCGCAAGGGCTATGCGGTGGATGCGCAAAGACCAGTGATGGCGATTGTGCCGGATGGTGCGGCTCTTGAGGCAGAGCTTTTTGTGCCAACGAGCGCCGCGGCGTTCATCAAGGTGGGCCAAGAGGTGCGCTTGCTGTACGATGCATTCCCCTATCAGCGTTTTGGCTCAGGGTCGGGCACGATCGTCCAGATGTCTCAGAGCGCGGTTGCACCGGGCGATTTGGCTACGCCTCAGGCATTCACCGAGCCGGTCTATGTGGTCCGAGTGAGATTGGCGGACGCGGCGGTAACCGCTTTTGGAGATCGGGTGTCACTCAAGCCCGGCATGACACTGAAAGCGAATGTGCTGCTGGAGGAACGGTCGATCTTCGCATGGATTTTCGAGCCGCTTTATGCGGTGCGCGGACGGACATGAGCACGCCCCCGAGCGCACGGTACCAAGGGAGCGCCGGCATCCAGCCGGCTGTTGTCCACATCGAGATGCAGGAAGGTGCCATCAGAATGCGCACGGTACCAAGGGGGTCCATTCGCGGGCCGCATCGCGCATGAAGGCCAGCGACGTTCTCAATCTGACAGGCGGCAAGCGGGTGCCGCTTGTCTTGCAGACGGAGGCTGCAGAGTGTGGATTGGCCGCGCTGGCCATGGTTGCCAGTTATCATGGCCTGAAATGCGACTTGAATGGCTTGCGGCGCCAATTCAGCCTTTCACTGAAAGGTATCACACTCAAGACCCTGATCAACATGGCCGATCGGCTCGGCCTGGCAGGACGTGCGCTGCGGCTGGATCTGGAGCACATGGGCCAGCTTCACTTGCCGGCGATCTTGCATTGGCAGATGAACCACTTTGTCGTTTTGACCAAGGTCAGCGGTTCGAAGTATTTCATTTCTGATCCGGCTCGTGGCGAGCGCGTGCTGGGGGTTGAGGAATTTTCTGCCGCCTTTACCGGAGTGGCGCTGGAGCTGCGGCCGACAGCGGCATTCAAAGCCGACGATTTGCGTCAACCGCTGAGCATCCGGCAATTATGGACACGCATTGAAGGCCTTGGTCCTGCGCTGGCGCAGACGGCCTTCTTGAGCCTGCTGTTGCAGGCGTTTGTAATCGCAAGCCCGTTTTATCTGCAGATCGTGGTTGACGATATTCTGCCGCGCTTCGACTTGGACTTGCTGGCGGTACTGGCGGTTGGCTTTGCTTGTTTTGCCTTGATCAACGCGGCGGCGGGGGCGCTGCGCCAACGGCTGCTTCTGACCATCGGTAGCCTTATGGGGTTTCAGATGGCGGCCAATCTGGCGCGTCACTTGTTGAAGCTGCCCATTCCGTTTTTCGAGAAGCGGCATGCGGGCGACATTATTTCGCGCTTTGGATCCCTCGTTCCCATTCAGAGTGCACTGACGACCGGCATTGTCAGCGCGATAATCGACGGGTTGATGGCGCTCGTGACCCTGATCCTGATGATGTTCTATAGCCCAATGCTGAGCCTGGTCGCGTTGTTGGCGGTGGCTCTCGGGCTGGCGGCGCGGGCGGTGTTTTTTCCAGTCATGAAAGCGCGGGCGACCGAGGCCATAATCGCACAGGCCAAACAGGACAGCTATCTGATCGAGACCGTTCGCGGTGTCACCGCATTGCGACTGGCGAATGCGGAGAGCGATCGCCATGCGTTGTGGCAGAATACCATGGCCGAGACCGCGAACGCTAGGTTATCGATGGGGCGGCTTTCGATTTCGCTGCAACTGGTCAACGATATCCTGTTCGGGCTTGAAGCTGTTCTGACGATCTATATCGCTGCGCACGCGGTGTTCGCGGGCGGGTTTTCCGTGGGGATGCTGTTTGCCTTTCTGACCTACAAGCAGCAGTTCGTGACGCGCGCGCTGGCGTTGGCCGACCGCTGGATCGAGTTCAGGATGCTGAGCCTGCATCTGGACCGATTGGCTGATATTGCGCTCGCCGACCACGATCGCGGCTTTGAACGTCATGAACTGGTGGAGCGCGCCAGCGGGTTTTCCGGTGCGATTGCTCTCAACGACATCAAGTTCCGCTATGGCGACAATGAGCCTTATGTGCTCAACGGTTTGAGCCTCAGGATCGAACCGGGCGAGCATGTGGCAATCACTGGTCCGTCGGCGAGTGGAAAATCCACGCTGGTCAAGATCCTGTTGGGATTGATGGAGCCCGAGAGCGGCGAGATCTCGATTGCTGGTGAACCGCTCAGGCAGTTCGGTTTGATGCGCTATCGTCGGCACGTGGCGGCGGTGGTGCAGGATGATCAGCTTTTTGCGGGAACACTTGTCGACAATATTGCGCTGTTCGATTCGAAGCCAGACACCGCTCGTGTAGAGGCCTGCGCCGTGGCTGCCGCCATTCACGACGAGATCGTGCGGATGCCAATGCGCTACGAGACTCTGGTGGGCGACATGGGCGCGGCGCTGTCCGGTGGGCAAAAGCAGCGGATCTTGCTGGCGCGCGCGCTTTACCGGCAGCCGAAGATACTGGTTCTGGACGAAGGGACAGCACATCTCGACAGCGAACTGGAGGCACGCGTCAGTGACGCAATCTCTGCACTCAGCATAACGCGAATTGTCATTGCGCACAGGCCGGAGACGATAAGGCGCGCTTCTCGGGTGGTGGTGCTGACGGGCGGGAGGTGCGTACCGGCGGGAACGCCTCCGGCGCTGACAACCGCAAAGTGAGGGTTCTGGGCAACTTAAATACTTGTGCTCGGAAAATTGTTTGCGGTCGCAGTGAAAAGGGCCCCGGTTGCGCCGGAGCCCTTTGTCGTTTGTGCTTGTCTGGATCCCCGCTTGCGCGGGGGCTGCTTGGATCCCCGCCTGCGCGGGGGTAAGGCTTTGCGGCGTCCGCGGAGCGGACGCTCGCAAGCGCCTTACATATCCATGTCCATGCCGCCCATGCCGCCCATGCCGCCCGGCATGCCGCCGGGGGCCGACTTCTTTTCCGGCTTTTCTGCGATCATGGCTTCGGTCGTGATCAGGAGACCCGCAACCGACGACGCGTTCTGGAGAGCCGTGCGGACCACCTTCGTCGGGTCGATGATGCCCTGGTCGATCAGGTCGCAGTACTCTTCCTTCTGGGCGTCGAAGCCAGCCGTCGATGACTTGCCTTCGAGCAGCTTGTTGACGACCGGAGAGGCCTCAACACCAGCGTTCTCGAGGATCTGACGGATCGGGGCCTGGATCGCCTTGCGGACGATGTTGATGCCAGCTGTCTGGTCATCATTGTCGCCCTTGAGGCCCGCCAGCGACTTCGTCGCGTACAGAAGGGCCGTGCCGGCGCCCGGGACGATGCCTTCTTCAACCGCAGCGCGGGTAGCGTTCAGCGCGTCATCAACGCGGTCCTTGCGCTCCTTCACTTCGACTTCCGTCGCGCCGCCGACGCGGATCACGGCAACGCCGCCGGCGAGCTTCGCCAGACGTTCCTGCAGCTTTTCCTTGTCGTAGTCGGACGTGGTCTCCTCGATCTGCGCCTTGATCTGGGCGACGCGATCCTGGATGTCCTTCTTCTTGCCCGAGCCGTCGATGACGGTCGTGTCGTCCTTCGTGATGCGGACGCGCTTGGCCGTGCCGAGCTGGTTGATCTTCACGTTCTCGAGCTTGATGCCCAGCTCTTCCGAGATCACTTCGCCGTTGGTGACGATGGCGATGTCTTCCAGCATGGCCTTGCGGCGGTCGCCGAAGCCCGGGGCCTTCACGGCCGCGACCTTCAGGCCACCACGCAGCTTGTTGACGACGAGCGTGGCGAGCGCCTCACCCTCGACTTCCTCTGCGATGATCAGCAGCGGACGGCCCGTCTGCACGATCGACTCGAGGATCGGCAGCATCGGCTGCAGCGAGGAGATCTTCTTCTCGTGGATCAGGATGTAGGGCTCGTCGAGCTCGGCCACCATCTTCTCGGCGTTCGTCACG
This sequence comes from Alphaproteobacteria bacterium, assembly GCA_040382295.1. Classification (GTDB taxonomy): domain Bacteria; phylum Pseudomonadota; class Alphaproteobacteria; order Micropepsales; family Micropepsaceae; genus SZUA-430. The sequence goes on along the minus strand of JBEIFU010000157.1, from coordinate 1,743 downwards.
AAGTACGGCGAAATATAGCCGCGGTCGAACTGCATGCCTTCAACGACTTCGAGCTCGCTGTCGAGGGACTTGGCTTCCTCAACCGTGATCACGCCCTCGTTGCCGACCTTCGCCATGGCTTCAGCAAGCTTCTTGCCGACCCAGTCATCGCCGTTCGCCGAGATCGTGCCAACCTGCACGATTTCCTCGTTCGACTTGACCTTCTTCGAGCGCTTCTTCAGGTCCGCGACCACGGATTCAACCGCCAGCGAAATGCCGCGCTTCAGGTCCATGGGGTTCATGCCAGCCGCAACCGACTTCATGCCTTCGCGCACGATCGCCTGGGCAAGCACCGTTGCCGTCGTGGTGCCGTCGCCGGCCGTGTCGTTCGTCTTCTGGGCCACTTCGCGCACCATCTGCGCGCCCATGTTCTCGAACTTGTCGGAGAGCTCGATCTCCTTGGCGACCGTGACGCCGTCCTTCGTCGTGCGCGGGGCGCCGAACGATTTGTCGATGACCACGTTGCGACCCTTCGGGCCCAGCGTGACCTTCACCGCGTCCGCGAGAATGTCGACGCCGCGCAGCAGGCGCGCGCGTGCATCCGAGTGAAACTTTACTTCCTTGGCTGCCATTGTATTTGCTTCCTTCGATATGGATTGAGAGCGATTGCTTCAGAGAAGGCGGAGGGACCTTAGAGGGTCCTCAGGCCGCCTTCTTCGAGGAGGCCTTGCCCTCGAGCACGCCCATGATGTCGGACTCCTTCATGATCAGGAGGTCCTGGCCGTCGATCTTCACTTCCGTGCCCGACCACTTGCCGAACAGGATGCGGTCACCGACCTTCACTTCCGGGGCAATGCGCTCGCCCTTCTCGTCGCGGGCGCCGGGGCCCACGGCGATGACTTCGCCTTCCTGCGGCTTTTCCTGGGCGGTGTCGGGGATGATGATGCCGCCGGCAGTCTTGACGTCTTCCTGGACGCGCTTGACGACCACGCGGTCACCGAGGGGACGGAACTTCATGAGGTTCTCTCCTGAGGGTTTTGCTTGAAACAGGGTTTGGAACGGCTGTTAGCACTCACGATGAGCGAGTGCCAACGCGCGCCAAGGGATTTAGGGATCGTTACCGCAGGCGTCAAGGGAGCCGCGAAAGAAAATGACCGGGAAAGTTTTTTACTAGTTATTTCAAAAGGTTATCCCGCTCCTTTCCCGTCGATCGCTCGCCTGTTACGGGAGAGACCCCGCCGGGGGCCAACCCGGCGTGGGTGCGGGCGCCGCGCGGGGCGGCCTCAGGGATACTTGACCGAGCAGCCATAGGGGTCGGTGGCAGAGACGCGGACGGACCGGCCACCCTTGATGGCGGCAACCGCCTCGCGCACGTAATTGCGTGCGCCGTTGACGGAGGATTTTTCGGTGACCGGCTTGTCGTCAATCGCACCCATGTAGCGCAGGATGCCTCGTCCATCGATCACGAACATGTGCGGCGTCGTCTTGGCCTCGTAGGCTCGGCCCATGGTCCCTCTCGGGTCCAGCAGGACCGCCGTGGGCGCTGCGCCCCGCGATGCGGACAGGTCGTTTGCCCCGCGGCCGTCGACATGGCCCTGCTTGCCGGGCGCGGAAGAAATGACGGAGAGCCACACGACGCCCTCACCCGTCAGGCTGCGCTGCAGGTTCTGCATGTTGCCGGTGGCGTAATGCTTCTGCACGTAAGGGCAGCCGTCGTTCGTCCATTCGAGGACGACTGTCTTGCCCCTGAACTCGCGCAAGGCG